>JAYVRS010000112.1:0-2504 GCA_043776185.1 Bryobacteraceae bacterium
GGTGCTAGAAGATCTCTCGAAAGATGCGCTGGTGCAGATCCTCACGAAGCCGAAGAACGCGCTCATTAAGCAGTATCAGAAGCTGTTTGAATTCGAGAATGTGAAACTGCGCTTTACCGACGATGCCCTCGAAGCCGTAGCGGCCTTGGCGATGGAACGCAAAGTGGGCGCGCGTGGCTTGCGCATGATTCTGGAAGAGATGATGCTCGATCTGATGTACTACGTCCCTTCGTATAAGAAGGTGCGGGAGTTCGTGGTTACCAAAGAGATGGTGACGGCGCAGAAGATCAGTATGGCGCTGCTCGAAAAAGCGGGGTAAGTCTATGTTCGATTGGATTACCTGCCCTGCCGTCGAACGCCATCCTGATAAGGTAAGCGGCGCCTGGATCTTTCGCGGTACCCGCGTTCCCGTCTCGGCGCTCTTCGAGAACCTCGAAGGTGGAGCCACCGTGACGGAATTCATGGAATGGTTTCCCGGCGTCTCTCCCGAACAGGTGAACCTAGTGCTGGAGCACGCGGCCCGGAGCCTCAGCGACTTGGTACCGGCCTAAATCCCCATTGCCATGCGCATCATTCTCGACCACAACGCACCGGCACCGCTTCGGTACTGGTTTGTTGGGCACACGGTCGAGATCGCTTATGAGCGGGGATGGGCGGAATTGACCAACGGCGATCTACTGGCGGCGGAGGCCGATGGCTTCGACGTGATGATCACCACGGACCAACGCATTCGGTATCAGCAGAACCTGGCTGGCTGTAAACTCGCGCTGCTCGTGATCGATACTAATAATTGGACGCGAATCAGGAAATGCCGGGCGTTGGTGATGGCTCGGCTGGAAGAGTGCGCTTCTGGAAGTTACGTGGAAGTGAAAATTCCCAAACCTTAAGGAGCCAGCCATGGAGAGAAAAAATAACCTTCCGCCCGTCCATCCGGGCGAGATTATGCGGGAAGACATCCTGCCTGAAACCGGTCTATCGGTCACCGCCGCCGCAAAGGCTTTGGGCGTTTCCCGCCAGATGCTTCACGAGATTTTGGCCGAACGCCGACCGCTCTCCGCCGTCATGTGTCTGAAGGTGGCCAGACTATTCGGAAGTTCTCCCGAGCTGTGGATGCGCCTGCAAGCAACTTACGATCTGAAGCGAGCGGCGCGAGACAGGAAAGTAATGCAAGGTGTTTTGCGGATCGTGCCGGTGAAGCAACCCGAAGTGCTGGCATCCTGATTGGAAAAAATGGGATAAGCTGACTGAGTGACAACCAGCAAGTTTGCCTCGTACCCACAGTCAGCGCCCGGAGACTTCTACGTCGTTAATCAAGAGTGCATGGCCTGCGGAGCGCCGCATGTTGTGGCACCTGATTTGATTGGCTGGGCCAGCGATACCGACTTCGAACACTGCATTTGGAAGAAGCAGCCGCAGACGGTGGAAGAGTTGGAACAGGCCTTTGCCGCGTTCGACGCGTCCTGTATCGACGCCTATCGATACGCCGGGTCTGATCCCGCAATCATTTCCCGGCTAGGTCCTAATCGTTGCGACCAGCGCGTTCACTGCCCGCCCGAAGAAACTCAGGTCACTTCCGAGTCTTCGCCTGAGTCGTTAGCCTTCACTCTCCTTGAGCCAACCGGTATTGTCCAGGTCGTTACTTCATGGTTCAAACGTCGCCAGAAATGACGGTGGGAGTTCTGACTACCAACAGAACCCCGACCGTCAGGGAGGGGATCCTGCCAATCGGCTTTCGAGATACGTAGCCATTGGCTCACCCTGATCATCGATCACATACTGAATTGCCGCGGCAAGAGATCGATCATCCCAAAGATACCGGGTACTTCCGTGACGCGCCCAGCGTTTCGCTTCTGGTGGATCCAGACCTAATTCATTTAGTTTCCGGCTGGCGTAGGCCTTCAGGTCGATTAGCATCCGCTCGGGTTTTGTGTCGCCACCCAAGACGGCATGAATATGATTGGTGCGGACGTGGATAGCATAAACTTGCCAGCTGCGAAACGCGCAGGTTTCCAGCATGGCCGCTAGAATTATATGGGCGCGCTGTAGGTCAATGACGTAAGTCCATTGGCCCATCGCCTCCGAAGAAGCCTCAACTAAATGGGGGCTCCATTCCACAAACGGATCGCCCTGCCGATTGAGTTTGCGTTTTACGATCCCGTGTTGGCCAGGTAGGCGGGTTCCAAAACTTACGAAGGTGAGTAAGTAGTTCAATATGGCATCTCGCCCGCAGGATCCCCTCCCTTACGGTCGGGGTTCTGTTAGCCCGGCCGGACAGTTGCTGAGAACAGAACCATAACCATAATGGACAACTGCTCGACTTACTTCTTCGCCGCCTTCGGGAACACAAACGCAGTAACTGCGCCCTCAGCCGCCGTGCCCACGTCGCGAATATATTTCGCAAACACACCGACGCGGTACTTGGGCTCTGGCTTAGTCCACTTCTTGAAGCGAGCCTTTACTTCCTTCTCGCTGACTTCTAAATTAATCGTGCGCTTCACTAAGTC
>JAYVRS010000113.1:0-8230 GCA_043776185.1 Bryobacteraceae bacterium
AATGCGCGGCGCCTGCAGGCTGGTCTTGGTGAAGACCACCATTTGCGACGTGCGGGAGACTTTGAGCGCGTCGAGCACGGCCGGCAGGTAGCCCCATTCGGGATCGAAGCGCAGTGTCACTTCGCCACGGTCTATCTTCTGCTGCAGACGCCAAGCCACATCGGTCACCGGGGTGGTTTCGTATTGAATCGCTTCATGGTCGAGCGGCAACACATAGGAGCCGCTCAGCCCCGCTAGCAGTGCCGCGGTCATCACCGCGACGACGAAAATTACACGCAACATGGCAACGACTCCTCGGCATCGACGGTAGCGGCACCGGCAACAGCAAGGGTTTCCAGGCAAAGCGGACGCCCTTCGATGGGCCCCACCAGCAGCTCCGCCAGACTCGTGGAGCGGAAGGCGTTCTCGGTCGAGGCCATGGCGTCATCCATCTTGCGATGGAGCGGACACAGATTTTCTCCGTGCAGGTCCAACGGACAAGTCCGGATGCGGCAAATGGGATCGACCGCGTTGACGATTTCGAGAATGTTGATCTCGGCGGCGGCTCGTGTCAGCAAATGGCCGCCATTCTTTCCCCGCTGCGACGTGACGAGTCCGCTGCGCGCCAGCGATTGCAGCACTTTGATCAGGTAATCCGGCGGCACGCGGGAATCGACGGCGATGTTGTGGCTGGTTAACGGCAATCGCGGCCGGGAGGCCAACACCACCATCGCTCGCAATGCGTACTCGACTGTCTGCGAAAACATAGCTCCATTCCAAAATACTATATGTGGATACGATTGTCCACAATAAAGAATCGCCGGACGGCAATCCTCCCCAACTGATATGCTCAACGTCTGTCCTTGCTCCTTCCAGTAACCGGCGCTAACTTGCCAGCCATGCGGCAAAGCCGCTTAGCGGGCGACTCCGGGTGGATGGCGCCGTGGTGACCACCGAGACTTACACCCGGCACTGCCTGGCTTACTCGGCCATCAGTGGTGACTTGGCAACCCACACTAGCCCCCTGGGTGGCGCGCTTCTTTACTTCCGGATGCGCTGTGGCATCTCACTCGTGGTGGGTGATCCGTTGGCCAGCCCGGACCAAATCGAGCCGTTGCTGGATGATTTTTTCCAGGCTCATGCGCGCCCCAGCTTTGTTCAGTGCTCCGAGGACTTGGCCAGGCGGCTCGAGGCGCGCAGCTTCTTTGTGAACAGCTTCGGCGTCGAAACCGAACTCGTTTTAGGCCGTTGGACTTCCCGCGGCAAGCGCGCCCACATGTTGCGCAAGAATTTCAACAAGGCCGAATTGATGGGAGTGAAGGTGATGGAGATCACCGACGATGCGGCACGGCTCAACGTGGCCCAATCCGTGTCGGACCAGTGGCTGCGCGCGGCCAAGCGCACCGGCCGGGAACTGCGGCTGTTGACCCGCCCCCCGGTGTTCGCCCATGAGCCGGGAACGCGCAAGTTCGCGTCGTTCCATGACGGCCAGATGGTGGGCATCGGCTTCTTCGACCCGTTGTGCGTCCTTCAAACCGGACAGGGTTACGTCTATCAAGTGCTCCGGGAGTCCCCCGCCGCGCCAGAGGGAACTCGGACGCACTTACTCATGTCGATTGCTAATTCCTTTCGGGCGGAAGGCATTGAGCGGTTGTCCCTGGGGTTGTCTCCGAATAGCTTGGCCGGCGTCGAGCCGCTCGACTACAGCCGGTGGACTCGCCGCTTGCTGCAAATCTCGCGGAAGTGGCCTTGGTATAACTTCGCCGGCCAGGAATTTTATAAGTCCCGATTCGGTGGTGACGAGAAGACCGTCTTCATCGCCAGCCGTTCGGCGCTGGCCGCCCCGCTTCTCTGGAATATCGTGATCGAGACGGGGATGTTACAAACCTATTGGACCCAGCTGCTGGGATGAAACCCGATAACATTCAGGAGCCGCTTACTTCGCGCGCGGCTGAGGGGCCATTTCGGTCACGAACGAAGTAAGTGGCTCCTGCCAGACCGCTACGTTGCGAGCCCTGACCTTGTGTTTGTATCTTTTCCCATGGCCCGCTAACTAGCCCACGGCGTCAGCCGTGGGGTGCATTCCAAGCGGTTCGTGCCCCACGGCTGACGCCGTGGGCTAGCAGGCGGGCCACAGGGGAAAATAAAAACCGAGCCGTTCCCGCCGGTTTTAGCTTCACCGAAACTGATACTCGCCGGGCACCGGCAGCGGCGGGGTTGCCATTTTCTCGTCGTAACCAAAGGCCTTGGGCTGTAAGTCGAGCGTCGAGGCCATAATCTGGTCCCAGGTAATTTCCTGACCCGAGTAAGCCGACTCACGCGCCATGATACAGGTCATCGTAGACTCGGCGACGATCATCGCGTGGTTGATATAAGGGCCGCCGCCGCGAATGGACTTGGTCAAAGCAATATGCTCGGCCACATACGGATTTAGAGAATCGCGGGTGCCTAAGTCGCGGCCATTGGACTGGCCCTTGGCGCAGACGATATGCTCGGCGATCTTCGTAGGCAGTCCGCGGGCAAACTGACGGCAGTAACTCGAAAGGCGCACACCGTTGGCATACTCGAAATCGGAAGAGATGTGGTCATAAATATTGCCATGCACTTCGTCACGTGGACGCCACACCGCGCCGCCGGTGGCCATCACCTTGACGGGATGCTGGTTGCCCATCGCCCAATTGCAGACGTCGATGTTGTGCAGATGCTGCTCGACGATCTGGTCGCCACCGATCCACACAAAGCTATACCAGTTACGATGCTGCCAGGTCATATCGCCCCACTTGGGATTACGTCCCTTGGGCTGCTGGATCACCGGCGTTCCCACCCAATAGGCATAAAGGGCGCGGATGTCGCCCAGCTTGCCTTGCTGAATCTGATCGATGGTCTCAACATACTCCTTTTGGAAGCGCCGTTGCGCGCCGGAGACGACGGTTAGTTTCTTGCGCTCACTCTCGCGGGCCGCGTCCATAAAGCGCCGGACGCCCACCGGGTCAGTGCCGAAGGGCTTCTCGCAGAAGACATGCTTGTTGGCCTTGATGGCGGCTTCAAAGTGTTGCGGTCGGTAGCCGGGGGGCGTCGCGAGAATGACCAGGTCACAGTCGGAGGCCATCACCTTCTCAAAGGCATTGAAGCCCGTAAAGCGGTTCTCGGGCGTCACCTTCACTTGGCTCTGAATCTTGGGATGGCGGTTGGCGTCACGCAGCCAAGCCAGATTCGTTTCGAGCTGATCTTCGAAAAGGTCGCCGACATAGTGGATTTCGGCGTTGGCGTCGCCGGTCAATAGATCGACCACAGCTTGACGCCCACGGCCTCCAAAGCCCACTAAACCGGCCTTTAGCTTGCTGGGCCCCACGCTGCGCACCTGCTGCGGAGTGGCGATCATGAAGGAACTGGCGGCCACGCCCAAAGCGCGGCGTGTCCACCTTGGTCCCGAAGAGGCTATAGTGTTGGGAAGGTCCATCTGACTTGCTCCTGTACCGAAATGCCTATTAGCGAACCCAATTCTACCGTCAAACTCCCGTCCGTAGACGCGCCAATTTCGGGCGTCTGGGCGGCGGTGGTCACTCCGCGGCGCGAAACCGGCCACGAAATCGACATCGCCTCGACGCTCGATATTATCGACTTTTTGAACGATTCACCGGTTACGGGGCTCAGCATTCTGGGTTCCACCGGCGAGTTTGTCCACTTCGATTTTGAGCAGCGGCTCCATCTGATGCGCTTTGCCATGAAGCGCAGTCAGAAGCCGGTGCTGCCCAATATTACGCATTCGACGCTTGATGGCACCATCGGAATCGGCCAGCAGGCGATCGACTATGGCGCGGCCGGTCTGCTCGCCATGCCGCCCTATTACTTCCGCTATGGCCCCGACGACATTCGGCGCTATTATCTGGAACTCTCCGATGCGTTGAGCGACGCCAAGCTGTTCCTCTATAACATTCCCTTCTTTTCGACGCCCTTGCCGGTGGAACTGGCTTGCGAGTTACTCGCTTCCGGCCGGTTCGCGGGCATTAAAGATTCCAGTGGCGATCCAGCTTACTATCAACGGCTATTGCAACTGCGCGCCACTAATAAGTTTTCGCTCATCGTCGGCAACGATTGTGTATTTGGCGAAGCTCGACTCGCCGGTGCCGATGGCGTCGTGAGCGGAGTGGCCGGCGCACTGCCGGAATTGATTTGCGCCATGGAGCGCGCAGCGTCGGGCGGCCAAACCGCCCTGGTGGCGCAACTCAATATCTTATTGAGCGAAGTCATCAGCTGGCTCGATAAGTTCCCCGTGCCGATTGCGTTGAAACGAGCGGTGGCTTTGCGCGGTTTGGGTGAGGGGAACTACGCCGTGCCGCCTCCTGACTTCGCTGCCTTCGACGCGTGGTTTACCGAGTTTCTGCCGCGTATGTTGTCGGTGGTTGGGCCGACGGCGAAATAGTGAATCATGCAGCCTGACGAGTTCCGCCGCCACGGACACGCCATCATCGATTGGATCGCCGACTATCAGACCAACATCCGCGACTATCCGGTGATTCCGAAATGCGCGCCGGGCGATCTGATTGACGCCTTGCCCGCCGCCGGACCGGAAGCGCCGGAAACGATGGAGCAGATCCTGCGTGACTTCGAGACGCTGATTATGCCTGGAGTGACGCACTGGAATCATCCGCGCTTTCACTCCTTCTTTGCCATTTCCTCATCGCCGCCGGGCGTGCTGGCCGAGGCGCTCGCCGCCGCTTTGAATATGCAGCACATGCTGTGGAAGAGCGGCCCGGCGGGCACGGAATTGGAACAAGTGACGCTCGCTTGGCTGATCGAATGGATGGGTCTCGGGCCGGGCTGGTTCGGCGAGATCTTCGATACGGCGTCGGTATCCACCCTGCATGGCATGGCGGCCGCGCGCGAGATGGTGGCCCCTAATAGCCGCGCCCAGGGCAATCCGTCGGGCCTCACGGTCTACTGCTCACAATGGGCCCATACGTCGGTGGACAAGGCTTGCATCATGCTGGGCGTGGGTCTGGACAACTTGCGTCGCATTGAGGCCGACGGCCAGTATCGGCTGAAGCCGGCGGCGCTGGCCCAGGCCATTCGCGAGGATCGCGCCGCCGGCCGGCTGCCGATGTGCATCGTGCCCACGGTGGGCACCACGGGCGTCACCAGCGTGGATCCGGTGGCCGAGGTGGTGCGCATCGCCCGCGCCGAAAACATGTGGGTCCATGTCGACGCGGCCTACGGTGGCGCGGCCGCCATCGTGCCGGAGTTTCGTCATTACCTTGACGGCGTGGACGGGGCCGACTCTATGGTGGTGAACCCCCACAAATGGCTCTTCACGCCCATTGACTTGAGCTGCTTCTACACCCGCCGCCCCGACATCGTGCGCCGCGCCTTCTCGCTGGTGCCCGACTATTTGCAGTACCAGGAAGATCCCCGGCTGGTGAATCTGATGGATTACGGTCTGCCGCTGGGCCGCCGCTTCCGATCACTGAAGCTCTGGTTCGCCATGCGCTACTACGGTCACGAGGGCTTCATGCGGATGATTCGCCATCATGTAGCTTGGGCGCACCGCTTAGCGGACCTCATCCGCGCCGATGAACGCTTCGAGATGGCGGCACCAGTCACCATGGGCTTGGTCTGTTTTCGCCTCAAAGCCTCCGATGGCGCCACCCGAGCCTTGGTGGAAACCATCAATAACTCGGGCTTCGCCTTTCTTTCGCAAACGACGGTGGATGGTAAGTTCACCATCCGCTGGGCCATTGGCACGTTTGGCTGCACCTGGGAAGATGTGGAAGCGGTGTGGCAGCGCATTCTGACGCTGGTACCGTGACTGTGCGGGAGGGTACGTCGCCGCCGATCCAATACGAACTTGATTTCTTACTAGCCCACAGCGTTAGCTGTGGGGTGCGAACAGCTTGGGAATGCACCCCACGGCTATCGCCGTGGGCTAGCAAGGTGACTGGTCGATCCGCGGGGAAGAAAGATAAAAGTCACGCGGTCAAAGTACTAGTGTCTCTACCGCGTGATTTGTTTCTCTCCGGCCTTCCGCAAGAGCCGCTTACTTCGTGCGCGGCTGAGCGCTCTTTTTTAGCTACGCACGAAGTGGTTGGCGCTTGGCGGAGGGAGCGAGTCAAACGTACTCTTCACGCCGCCATGGCAGTAGTCAAATAAATGCCCAAGATCCTGATTTCGGCAGGCGAACCATCGGGTGATCGGTATGCCGCCGCACTGGTGGAGTCGCTAAGACGGCGTCACCCGGACCTCGAATTCTTTGGCTGTGCGCAACCGCGTATGCTGGCCGCCGGCGTGAGGCCGGTGATGGATGCCGCCAAGTTGCACGTGGTGGGCCTCTTCGAGGTAATCACGCACATCCCCGGAATCTGGGCCGAGTATCGGCGGCTCGTCCGCGCGGCGGACGACGAGAAACCGGTGTTGGCCATCCTCACCGATAGCCCGGACTTCCACCTGCGCGTCGCCCACCAACTGGCGCGACGCAACATCCCCGTGGTCTACCTGGTCGCGCCACAAGCCTGGGCCTGGCGTTCAGGGCGCACCCGGCAAATGGCTCGCGACCTGCGACGCCTGCTCTGCATCTTTCCCTTTGAAGAGGCTTGGTTTCGTGAGCGAGGCGTGGCGGCTGAGTATATTGGCCATCCGTTGGCGCGGCAAGTGCGCCGCACGGTGAGTACTGCCGAATTTCGCCGCGAATTGGGCGTCCCTGAGAGCCACCAGCTGGTGGCGTTGCTGCCGGGTTCGCGACCAGGCGAGGTACGGCGGCACTGGCCGATCTTGCGGGAGGCGGTAGAAAAGTTGAAAAATCGACCCATCTCGTTCGTGCTTGGCGCGGTTCCTTCGATCGGCGAACAATTCTTTGTAAACCAGATGGGCTCGGCATCCATCCAATCCCGTGTGCAGGTAATTTCAGGGCGCACGGGGGATTTGCTGGCCGCGGCCGACTTGGCGCTGGCCGCCAGCGGCACTGTCACCGTGGAAGCAGCTTTGTTAGGTACCCCGATGGTGACTTTTTACCGCGTGAATTCCGCCAGTTGGGCGCTGGGGAAAATGCTGGTTCGCACGCCTTATTTCTCTATGGTCAATTTGATTGCCGGCGAAAAGCTGGTCCCCGAGCTGATGCAGAACGAAGCCACCGCATTACGCCTGGCTGAGGAAGCCGGCCGGTTGCTCGATTCGCCCGCCAATCTGAAACAAATGCGCGCCGGACTCGCGCGGGTGGCTTCCCTACTCAACACCGGCCATGATCCAATAGAAAGAGCCGCTGCGATTGTCAGCGGTATGTTGACTGAATATGTGTAACTTCTTTTTTGTACTCTTGATGGCGGCCTCCACCGCGAATGCCCAAGTGAATCGCTCGGCGACCGTCAATGTCGAGCACTACAACATCAATGTTGACGTCAATCCGCGCACGCAGGCCCTGTCGGCGACGGTCGAGATGCGCGTCACCGCCGTGGACGACCGCGTGCTGACCATCCCGCTTGATTTCAATGACGCCCTTTCGGTGAAAGAAGCTACCGACGAGAGCGGCGCGCGCCTGGGCGTCACCAAAGGGCCCAACGAATTCCAGGTGACCGTGGCGTTGCCGAAGCCGCTGGCGAAGAACGCGTCGACCACGCTGCGCTTCGTTTATGAGGGCGTGTTGGCCGGCCAGGAAGAGTCGCCGGTTTACGGCATCCGGTTCGCGTCTATCAAGAACGACTACGCCTTTCTCATGTATCCGGCCCGCTGGTTCCCGATCAACGGTTACACGGCCGATCGCTACACGATGAATCTCAAGGTCACCGCGCCGGCGGACTTCCGCGTGTTATCGAATGGCATGGAGTCTAAGTCTGCAAACACTTGGAGCTTCGAGACGAAGACGCCTGGATTCCCGGGAAACGTTGCGTTGGTGAAGGGCGAGCCGCAGCGAGTGTCCGCGCAAGGCGCCACTTCGGCGTTCTATCTGCGCGAGGCCAAGGCGATGACGCAAGCCTACGGCGATGAAGCCGGCAAGGTGATGACCCAATTGACGAGTTTCTTCGGGTTGGTGCCGACGGCCAATATTACGTTCGTTGAGACGGAAAAGGGCGCGCCGGCTGGTTACTCCACGCCCGGCCTGGTGTTTCTTTCGCCGAGCGGCATTGGCACCACCGTAAATACGCGGTTGATGGCGAATCAAATCGCCCGCCAGTGGTGGGGCAATCAGGTCTCGGCCAGCACGCGCAATCACCTTTGGATCACCAACGGCTTGGCCCGTTACACGGAAGTGTTGTATCTCGAA
>JAYVRS010000114.1:0-8224 GCA_043776185.1 Bryobacteraceae bacterium
TACAACGTGATGCTCGACGAGGCAGGCTTTGGCGCGCGCGAAGTGATGGATGTGCCCATGTCGCCGCAGCAACTTATTGTTGCGCGACGCTCCGCCTGAACTTTCGCGAAACTCAATCGGCCGGGGACTCCACCGGAACGGGGCGTAGTTCGCGCTGCGCCAGCCGCACCACATACTTCGCTTCGTCCTCCAGGCCTGCCCGCGATAGCCGCGCTTCGCCGATCAGCATGATGCTGCCTACGAATTGAAACAGCGCTCCACCGATCCCCAATCCCAATGGCAGCCAACTCCATCGCTCCATCGCCACGCTGGCCATCGCAATCGACACACTCGTCGCCATGAAGATACCTGAGGCCGAATACAGGTAAACCAGCACGCGGGCCAGGATTCGCGAGCGCTTCGTCAACAAATCCACTTGCGACATCAGGAATGTCTTGCGCTCTTCGCTCAGATGATGGGAGGCCGTGGCCGCGCGATCCTCCTCCAGAATGGCCATAATTCCGCGCATGCGGTCCACGCAGCGGCCCAGCCGATTCGAGGTGGACAAAATGAACGTGCCGGTCGCCGAAATCAACAGCGCCGGCGTAATCATGGCCGTCAAGACGGCTAGCGCCGAGGAGAGCGAAATGAATCGCGAGTTACTCAAAATTTCAGCGAAGTTCAAACCTCTATCTTAACGTGCTCGAATAGAAGGAGTCATGAAACTGGGCATCGATTTTGGCACTACCCGCATCGTCGTCGCCGCCGCGGATCGCGGCAACTATCCGGTGGTCTGCTTTGACGCCGCCGATGGAGAATCACGCGACTGGTATCCCCCTACCATCGCCTTTGGCCCCGCCTTGGGACCTGCCGCGATTGTTTACGGCTGGGAGGCGTTGGCCCATCAAGGTGATTCGGCCTGGACGCTCGTTCGCTCACTGAAACGCGAGTTGCACGGTGCCGGGCCTCATACCAAGTTCGACGTCGCCGGCCAGACCATCCTGCTACTCGACCTGCTAACCGGTCTGGCCCAATCTTTGGCCAAAGCGCTGCGCGAACATTCGAACGCAGGAATTCAGGCAGCCGAGCCGATCGAGGCCGTGCTGGGCATCCCCGCCAACGCCAACTCCAACCAGCGCTATCTTACGGCCGAGGCCTTTCGCCGAGGGGGCTTCCAGGTGCTCGGCATGTTGAACGAACCTTCGGCCGCCAGTGTGGAATTCGCCCATCGTCACCGGCAGGGTCAGCCAGCGGGGAAGGAAGAGGTCATTCTCGTTTATGACCTGGGCGGTGGCACTTTCGATGCCTCCATTCTGCGCACCACGGCCAAAGAAAACGTGGTGCTGTCTACTGCGGGATTGCCGCATTTCGGCGGT
The DNA here is from genome assembly GCA_043776185.1 of Bryobacteraceae bacterium. Classification (GTDB taxonomy): domain Bacteria; phylum Acidobacteriota; class Terriglobia; order Bryobacterales; family Bryobacteraceae; genus JALHNI01. The sequence goes on from JAYVRS010000114.1 coordinate 1,356, forward strand.
GACGACTTCGACGAGATGATCGCCGAACTGGCCCTGGACGAAGAGCGTCGCCAGTTACTCGAGCCGGGCGAATCCTTCCGGCTGTTGGAAGAGTGCCGTGAGCGCAAGGAGTCTATCAAGCCGGCCACCAAGCGAGTCCCGGTCGACTTGGAAGCGGTGCGCGCCGGCTGGGGTAGCGTCAATATCGCCGTGGGCCTATTTGAATCGCTGGCTCGCCCGCGCATTCAAAAGTCCGTGGAAGTGGTCGAAGGCTTGATGAAGTCGCTGGGACCCTCGGCTAGTATTGACGCGCTCTATGTCACCGGCGGCGGCAGCGAATTGCCCCTGGTCTCGCGCATGCTGCGGGAGAGCTTTGGGCGTTCCGTGAAGCGCTCGGCCTATACCCGCGCCGCCACCGCCATCGGCTTAGCGATCCATGCGGACGACCAGCCCGGCGCAGTACTCCGCGAACGCTTTGGGCGCGCTTTTGGCGTGTGGCGCGAAGCTGACCACGGCCGCCGCGCCTGGCTCGATGTCATCTTCGAACGTGGCACCATTTTGCCCTTCGCCAAGCAGCCGCCCTTGGTGCGGGAGCGCCGCTACTACCCCGTTCACAACATCGGCCATTTTCGTTACCTCGAAGCCGGCGATGTTACTCGCGATGGCGAACCCGCTGGCGACTTGGCCTTCTGGGACGAGATTCATTTTCCGTTCGATCCCGCGCTATCCGGCGTCAGCGATCTTACGCAAGTACCCGTCACTTACAGCGACATCGCCCAAAGCCAGGAGATCCACGAGCGCTTTATTTGTGACGCCAACGGTGCGGTGCGCGTGGAGCTATCCAATTCCACCGCGCACTACACACGCACCTTCGACCTGGCTCGCTGGGCCCAAACCCCCGTGACCGTCAAGCCCGGCCCCAAACGGCGCCGGCCATCAGTAATCAGTAAGTAGTGAAGAATGAGGAGAACCGATGACTAGACTTGAAGGACCGCAGGGTCCCCTGGAAAGCGCCCTGATTACCGGAGCATCAAGAGGCATTGGCGCGGCCAGTGCGCTTACCTTGGCGCAGGCCGGTGTTCGCCGCTTTCTGTTGCAATATAATTCCTACCCGGAAGGCGCGGCCGAAGTAAAGTCGGCTCTCGAAGTTTTGGGGGCCCAAGTAACTCTGACTCAAGCTAATTTAGCTACGGAGCAGGGTATAGAGGCCTTCTGCGCGGGCCTCAAACCAGAATGGGACATCTTACTCAACAACGCCGGTTCCCTAGTGAAACGCGCCAAGTTACTCGATTACACGCCGGAGTTATTCGACGAAGTGATGAACTTGAACGTCAAGAGCGTCTATTTCATCACACAGGCGATCGCCCCGGGGATGATCGACCGTAAGAACGGCGTCGTCATCAACGTCAGTTCCATCGCGGCGCGCAACGGTGGCGGGCCCGGCGCCACGGTTTACGCCGCCGCCAAAGCCGCGGTCGCCGCCATCACCAAAGGTTTAGCCAAGGAATTGGCGGCCCAGGGCATCCGGGTCAATGCGGTCAGCCCGGGTACCGTCGATAACCACTTCCACGAGGTCTTCTCGAATCGCCAGATTTTGGATAGTGTCATTGCCCAAACTCCCCAAGGCCGCCTAAGCACTAACGAAGACGTCTCCGACGTAGTCCTATTCCTATGCTCTCCCGCCGCCCGTTACATTCAAGGCCAAACTATCGAAATCAATGGCGGTATGTACATGGTCTAGTGTTCGCCACCGCGAAGATTCTAGCTTTATTCGCCGCAGATGGGTCACTCGACCCACTAGCCCGCGGCGTAAGCCGCGCGGCGTGCATTGCCAGGTGGTTCCTGCCCCTCGGCTTTACGCCGTGGGCCAGGAGGTCGGTCCACGCCTCAAGATAGAAAACATGCGGTCGGAGCATTAGTGCCCGGGCCGCTTGAAAAAGTTTAGAATATCCAGCCAGAGCCGCTTACTCCATCACCAGGGGTGCGTAGCACTTACGGGTGTCGTTGCACTCGTATTCGTCGACCGCCTTGTTATCGGGGCCCAAGGGATTCTGGGTCTTGTGGCACCAGAAGAGGCGGTCGTTGCCGTGCTGGACGGTAGGGTCCCATTCGGATTCGATGTACATGCCCTTCCAGCAGAGGTTTAAGCAGCGGTCGTCGTCTTGATCGATGCGGGCAATTCCGGCGCGTTCCATAAGTCCTCCTGAATACAAAAGGCCGGGCATGAAGCCCGGCCTTTGACTAATCCGACACTACCTAAACGCTGAGGCCGGCCGCCATCATGAGGGCCCGCTTCACCGCTACTTTGGCTAACTGCACTTTGTAGGCATTCTGACTCAGCGGCATGGCCGACTCGACGGCGGCTTTACCCGCCGCTTCGGCCGTTTCTGCCGTGATGGTTTTGCCCACGAGCCAAGCCGCGGCTTTGTCGGCCGAGACCGGTGTGGGGCCCACGTGGCCCATGACGATCTTGGCCGAGGCGACCGCATTGCCGTTCATCTTGAGGACGACGGAGGCGGTGGCCAGTGGCCAATCGAGCGCGTCCTTGTGGCGCACTTCGTAAGTGGCGTTCTTGGCGCCGCCCGCCGAAGGGATCATGATTTCGATCACGATTTCGTCGGGCTTCAAAGCGATTTCGCGTTCTGTGTCGCTCTTGGGCGCGACGAAGAAATCGGCCAACGCCACTTCGCGATTACCGGACTTACCGGTGATTTTGAGCTTGGCACCCAGCGCAATTAAGGCCGGGGCGAAAGATGAGGCGGAGACGAACTTAGCCGCACCTTGCGGGAAGATGGCGTGATAGCGATTCTCGCCCCCGTCGATGAGGCTCTTGCCGTTCATCATCCCCAGCAGGCCGTGGCCGTTGCGGAAGTACCAGCAACGGGGCCGCTGGCAAAGGTCACCGCCGAGGGTGCCCATGTTGCGGATTTGCGGCGAGGAGATGCCGTGCGCGGCTTGCACCAGCGACGGATACTCGGCGCGCACCGCCGCGTTTTCCATAAAGTCATCGACGGTGACCGCCGCGCCAACGGTGAGTCCGTTGCCCGCTTTGGCTACTTTGTCGAGACCTTTGATCGACTTGATGTTGACGACGCGTTTGGGCGTCATGCGATAGTCCTTCATCAAGCTGAGTAAGTCGGTGCCGCCGGCCAGAATGGCTGCGTCATCCCAAGTGGCACCGAGCAGGCCGGTGGCTTCCGCCAGCGTACCCGGGTTCGCGTATTCGAAGTTTTGCATTACTTAGGCCATCCTTTCCATGCGATTGCCGTAGAGAGCGGCGAGCACCCGGTCCGGGGTGACTGGTACCGAAGGAACGCGCACGCCGATGGCATTGGCCACCGCGTTCGCGATCGCCGCGACGCCGCCCACCGCGCAAGGCTCACCGAGCCCAATTACGCCGCGTTTATCATTTACTTCATCGATTTCCATTTCTACTTGGATCTCGCCGATATCCTTGATGCCGGCCAGTTTGTAGAACTCCATGTCGGCGTTCAGCACGCGGCCAGTAACTTCGTCCATAATGCGCTCTTCCATCAGCGCGGCGCAGATGCTCATGATGCAAGCGCCGTTTACTTGGCTTTCGGCCAGCTTCGGGTTAACGATCATGCCGCAATCCTGCACGGCCACGATCTTATTCATGCGCACGACGCCGGTCTCGATATCGACCGTAACATCGGCCATCTGAATACCGCCTACGCCCTGATTGATCAGGCCGCCCGGCTGCTTGGGATTATTTTCACCAGTGGCTTCGATTGTCTTGGGGCCCATCTTCTGGCAAGCGGCCTTCCAACTAATCGCCTTGTCCGGATTGCCTTTGACGAAGATACGGCTGTCGCCGGCTTGTAACTGATCTTTCGGCACGCCTAACTGCGGCGCGACTAAGTCGAGTAACTGGTCAAGCGCTTCGGCCGCAGCCTTGCGCGAGGAGGCGCTGATGCCACCGATGGTGGTGGATCCGCCCGACGCGCCGGACGCCGGATAGGAGTTATCGCCGATGCGGACGACGACCATGTTCATGGGGACGCCGAGGGTTTCCGCCACCACTTGTGAGATACAAGTGCGGGTGCCGGTGCCCAGGTCCTGCGTGCCCATCATGATTTCGACGGTGCCGTCGGCGTTGATTTTGGCGAGACATTTCGAAGCGTGCCCGAGGCCGCCCCAGGTGGCGATGCCGATGCCGAGGCCACGCTTCAGGTGACCACTGGCGCCTTTACCGCGCGGGTGCCAATTCTTTTGCCAGTCAATCATCACGGCGGCGCGCTTCAACTGCCGGATGTAAGTCTCGGCGCGAGGCGTGAATTGGACGTTTTTGGAGAAGACGTCGATCGGGTCGAGGTTGAGTTTAGCGGCGAGGTCTTCGAGCGCCGCGCAAGTGAGGAAGCTGGCTTGCGGATGGTTGGGCGCACGCCAGGCGCGGGCTCCGCCACCGTTGATCGAAACGGCGGTGTGGTTCATGCGCTTGTTGGGCATGCTGGTGAACACGTAGGGCAGGGGTGCCATACCGCCGCCGGTGAAGCCACCGGTGGACCAGGAGGTGGATTCCCAAGCCGTCATCGTGCCATCAGCCGTCGCGGCTAGCTTGATTTTGGCGAAGTGGGAAGGCCGTACGCCGGCGATGACGAGTTCCTGGGCGCGGTCGAGATACATGCGCACGGGAGCGCCCCCGGCGTCCTTGGACATGTTGGCGCATTCCTTGCCCCAGTTATCGGAAGGAAATTTGCCACCGAAGCCGCCGCCGACATGGTCCATGTGGACCTTGATTTGGGAAGCGGGCACGCCGAGGCTGCGAGCCAGATCGCCGCCGATGCCGGAGACGTTTTGGGTCGACGGGAAGTAGTTGAGCTGTTCGCCCTTCCACTCGATCATCTGGCCATGCGGCTCAAGGCAGCAGTGGGTAATGACCGGGATGGCGTACTCACCTTCGTGGGTGGCGGCAGCGTCTTTAAAGCCTTGGTCCACGTCGCCGGTAACTTGTTCGCCGGCGGCCTTGGCCCGATTGCCGGCGCGAGTGATTTTGTCTTCCCGCACGTAGTGCGGCATCACTTCGTAATTCACTTTGATGGCGCGCGCGGCATCGCGAGCAGCTGGCTCACTGGTGGCGGCGACGTAAGCGATTTCTGCACCGGCCCACTGGATTTCGGTGCCGGCTTTAGCAACGATGCGCACGCTCTTCACGCCGGGCATCTTCTCGGCGGCCGAGGCGTCGATGGAGCGGACAACGGCGTGCGCGTGCGGCGAACTGAGCAGCACGGCATGCAAGAGTCCGTCGGGCATCAAGTCCGACGAGTACTTTGCTTTGCCGCTCGATTTTTCAATGCCGTCCAAACGTGATAGCCGTTGGCCAATCACTTTGCGGCCTTTCATTTCTGGCCAAGTGTAGGTTGCCATGGTTTCCTCCTTATGCCTTCAACTTCTTCGCGGCTTCGAGCACCGCTTGACGAATGCCCACGTAGGTACCGCAGCGGCAGAGATTGCCGCCGAGGCCGTCTTTCACCTGTTCATAAGTGGGGTTAGGGTTACGATCTAAGAAGCCCTTGGACGCCATGACGAAGCCGGGCGTGCAGTAGCCGCATTGCTGGGCGTCGTTATTGACGAAGGCGGGCACGATGGGATGCGTCTTGCCATTGGCCGTGAGGCTTTCAATGGTCTGGATCTTTTTGCCCACCGCGTCGAGCGCGAGGATGGTGCAGGCGTAGGAGACCTTGTTGTTCACAATGACCGTGCAGGCTCCGCAAGTGCCGCGATCACAGACGCGTTTGGCACCGGTGTGATCCAGCTTGTGGCGCAGCGTGTCGAGCAGCGTCTCACGAGGTTCGACGGTGGTCTTCAATAGCTTGCCATTGACGTTGAGGGTGATGGCCATGGCGGCCGGGCCCATCACTCTGCCGGCGCCTTGGGCTTGCGCTTCTTGCTCCAGCAGTGCGGTGGCGCCGGTAACGGCTCCGACACCTTGCACAAAGCCGCGCCGGGAAACGGACTGCTTTTGGCTGGGCGTGTTCTTCAGATCTTGGTGATCGCTCACGTGGACCTTCCTTTCACTCTTAAGGGGAGACCCTTGAATTCTATAACGGACGGGCAGGGTCCGGGGAGTGGGTTCCCAATAGGGACTGATTTGGCTGGCGGAACGTTACCCCGTTTGGGTTGTTTCATTGGCCGTGGGCAGGGGCGTCGGGTGGAGGGGACGATGACGGTCCTTGCCGAGGACTTTCTGGAGTTCGGCGAGGTCCTCGTTGAGGGCGGCGGATTTGGGGTTCTGGAGCCAGTGGGCCCAATGGTCGGGGTCGCATTGGAGACGCCAGCGGTCGAGGTAGAGGTGGACGGTGGCTTGGTTAGGCCCGCGGCCGATGGTGACAGTGGCGGAATTGGCGGCGTGAGCGGCGGCGCTGGAATAGGCGTATTCGGTGGCGGTTCTGACGAATCCGGCGGCGAGGGGATTGCGTTCGGTATAAACCAAGGCATGGCGATAGTGGCGGGGGGACTTGATCCGGTTGACGCCGAAGCGGTTCTTCCAGAGGTGGCCATCGCGCTCCTGGGTGCCGTGGATCCAGCGGGAATGGTAGGCCTGAAGTTGCTGCATGAAGCGGGAAATGCCATCCCGACGAGTCGTTTCGAGGACGAAGTGGACGTGGTTGGACATGAGGCAGAAGGCGTGGACGCGAATGGAGTAGCGTCGGGCGAGCATGTCAAAGCGCTGAAGGTAGACGAGGAGTTGGATTTCGGTGTAGAAGACCGGTTGCCGGTAGTTGCCGCGTTGGTAGATATGGTAGACCTCGCCACATTGCCAGTTGCGCAGTCGGGAGGTGGGTTCGAGCTTTTTCTTTTTTGGCTTCACGTTGAATAGTGGGTTTCCGAAGGGAAAATTCTCACATTTATTTTCTTGTTTTTCGGAA
>JAYVRS010000115.1:0-2500 GCA_043776185.1 Bryobacteraceae bacterium
GGTTTATTCGTAGCGGAGGCAGATGATCGGGTCCAGATTGGCGGCGCGGTTCGCCGGATAGAATCCGAAAAAGAGTCCCACGCTCACCGAGATCAATACGCCGAGCGCGGCCCACTCATAGGATAGCGTGGCTGGCACCGAAGGGATGAAAGTTCGCACCAGAAAAGCCACCAGCCATCCCAAGGCAATCCCCATCAATCCGCCGCTCACCGTCAGCACGATCGCCTCCATCAGGAACTGCGCCCGGATATCGCCGCGCCGCGCGCCCACCGCCTTGCGCAACCCGATCTCCGCGGTACGCTCCGTCACCGAGATCAGCATAATGTTCATCACTCCAATGCCCCCCACCAGCAAGCCCACCGACGAAACCAGGCTTGTCAGAATCACCAACGCCCCGGTCAGTTGATTCCACAACGCGCTCAAGAAGTCGGGCGAGATAACTTCAAAGTCGTTGTCCTCCTTGAACGGCGTACGCCGGATGCGGCGCAACGCATCGGTCAACTCGTCGAGTCCGCGGGACAGGGGCACGCCTTTGCGCACCGTAACGGCCATGATCAGTTCCTTCGACTCGGGGTACTCCTTGCGAAAACTACTCACCGGAATGCAAGCGAACTGGTCCACTCCTGGCCCGCCGAAGAAACCGGCATCTTTGGCGAACACGCCCACTACTTCGAACAGCTTGCCATTCATACGAATCGTCTTGCCCAACGGGTCGGCGGTGGGGAAAAGCGAATTGGCGATGGCTTGGCCAATCACCACCACTGCGCGCGATTGCGCCACGTCGTTAGCGGCGATGAAGCGCCCGAACTCCACTTCAAACAAAGGCAAAGCGTCCGCATACTCGGGCTCCACGCCGCGAATAAAGACATTCTCCATTTTTTCCGCGCCATAGCGAAGTTCATTTGCCTGACCGAAGAATGCCGCGCGCGTGCCGAAGATCGTCGCAATGTCGAGCGATGGGCAGCGCTCGCGTAACTCACGCGCGTAACTATATTCAAAATTACGCCGCTTACGAATCTTTTCCGGCAACCGTCCAAAATTCTGCGGCCCTAATTGAATCCGTGCCACAAAGTAAGTGCGAGAGCCCAGCTTTTCCACCCGCTCCTGCACAAACCGATTCAGCCCACTAATGATCGCCGCTACCGAGATCACGCTGGTCACACCGATCACCACGCCCAATAGCGTTAGCATCGAACGCATTTTGCGAGTGCGCAACGACTCGATCGCCACGCCCAGATTCTCCAGCCACCGCGCATGCATCATTGATCGGCTCGTAAGGCTTCCACCGGGTCCAGACGCGACGCGCGGATTGCCGGGTAGAGGCCAAAGAAAAGGCCGATAACCGTACTAACCACTAAGCCCAACACAGCCACCCAAGTCCGTACCGCCACGGGGAAGTCAGCGACTCCGCGCACCGCTTCGGCCACGGCAAACCCGCCCAGAATTCCGATCGTCCCGCCAATTAAGCACTGCATCACGCTCTCCAGCAGAAACTGCCGGCGAATGTCCACCTGCGTGGCACCCACCGCTCGCCGAATACCGATCTCCTTCGTGCGCTCCGTCACACTGACTAACATCACGTTCATAATGACAATGCCGCCCACAAACGAAGAAATGGCACTCACCATGATAAATACGGCAAAGAAAGCGCCACTAATGCTCTTCCATAAACTAATATAACTTTCCTTCGTGCCAATAAAAAAATCATCGGGCGCATTGCCCTTTAACTGACGCTGACTTCGCATCACCAAACGCGTCTCGTCCATGGCCGCCTCGAACTGGCTCTCCTCCTTAGGCTGTACATTCAGCGTCAAGCTCGCCCGCGCGCCGCGCGTCCTCAAGTAAGTATTCAAAGGAACAATCACGAACGTATCGGCATCTTGCCCCAGCACTGAGCCAATCTTTTCGAAAGTGCCAATAATCGTAAATTCCTGATTCGCTACTCGAATTACTTGATTTAACGCATCGTCCCCGCCAAAAAGCTGCTCCCGCAACGCATCGCCAATCAGGCAGACATAGGCCGAGCGGTCATCTTCGCTGGGCGTGAAATAGCGGCCCGTCTCCACGGTCCGCGTATCGATTTCGGCCATATTGGCCGTGTGCCCGATGACATTCACATCCGGCAGTTCCAGGTCGCGGGCGCGTACGCGCACTTGCGAAGTTACTGTCGCCCCCACCTCTCCGCAACTCGCGCAACGCCGCGTCAGCGCCACATAGTCGCCATACTCAAAACGCTTGTACTTCATCGCCTTCATCACCACCTCGAAATCGGTGGCGGCGAAAGGCATCTTCGCTACTTGAAATACATTCGTGCCGAGATTGGCGATCTTGTTCTCCACATAGTCATTGGCGCCTTGAATCAGCGTCATCACCGTAATGATCGTCGCCACCCCCATCGTCAAGCCCAGAATCGTCAGCGACGCCCGCAGCCGGTGCGCGAGTAAAGCCGCGCCGCTTTGCGCGAGATTGTCGGGCCAGGAAAGCACTTACTCTAGTCTAG
>JAYVRS010000116.1:0-2500 GCA_043776185.1 Bryobacteraceae bacterium
GGTTTATTCGTAGCGGAGGCAGATGATCGGGTCCAGATTGGCGGCGCGGTTCGCCGGATAGAATCCGAAAAAGAGTCCCACGCTCACCGAGATCAATACCCCGAGCGCGGCCCACTCATAGGATAGCGTGGCTGGCACCGAAGGGATGAAAGTTCGCACCAGAAAAGCGACCAGCCATCCTAAAGCGATCCCCATCAGTCCGCCGCTCACGGTGAGCACGATCGCCTCCATTAGGAACTGCGCTCTGATATCGCTACGCCGCGCGCCCACCGCCTTGCGCAGCCCGATCTCCGCCGTCCGCTCCGTCACCGAGATCAGCATGATGTTCATCACCCCAATGCCTCCCACCAGCAATCCCACCGACGAGACCAGGCTGGTCAGAATCACCAGCGCCCCGGTCAGCTGATTCCACAGCGCGCTCAAGAAGTCGGGCGAGATCACTTCAAAGTCATTGTCTTCCTTGAACGGCGTATGGCGCATGCGGCGCAACGCATCGGTCAACTCGTCGAGTCCGCGGGCGAGGGGCACGTCTTTGCGCACTGTCACCGCCATGATTAGCTCTTTCGACTCGGGGTACTCCTTGCGAAAACAACTCACCGGAATGCAAGCGAATTGATCCACTCCTGGCCCGCCGAAGAAACCAGCATCTTTGGCGAACACGCCCACCACTTCGAACAGCTTGCCGTTCATCCGAATCGTCTTGCCCAACGGATCGGAGGTGGGGAAAAGCGAGTCGGCGATGCCTTGGCCGATGACAACGACGGCCCGCGATTGGGCCACGTCGTTCCCGGTCACAAAGCGTCCAAACTCTACCTCAAACAAAGGCAAAGCGTCCGCGTACTCGGGCTCTACGCCGCGAATGAAGACGTTCTCCATTTTTTCCGCGCCATAGCGAAGTTCATTGGATTGACCGAAGAATGCCGCGCGCGTACCGAAGATCGTCGCAATGTCGAGCGATGGGCAGCGCTCGCGTAACTCACGCGCGTAACTATATTCAAAATTACGCCGCTTGCGAATCTTCTCCGGTAACCGTCCAAAATTCTGCGGCCCTAATTGAATCCTTGCCGCAAAGTAAGTGCGCGAGCCTAGTTTTTCCACGCGCTCCTGCACAAATCGATTCAGCCCACTAATGATCGCCGCCACCGAGATCACGCTCGTCACGCCGATCACTACGCCCAACAACGTCAGCATCGAACGCACCTTGCGAATGCGCAACGATTCGATCGCCACGCCCAGGTTCTCCAGCCACCGCGCATGCATCATTGGTCGGCTCTCAAGGCTTCCACCGGGTCCAGCCGCGACGCGCGAATTGCTGGGTAAAGGCCAAAGAAGATGCCGATAATCGTGCTGACCGCTAAGCCCAATACGGCCACCCAAGTCCGCACGGCCACGGGGAAGTCAGCGACTCCGCGTACGGCTTCCGCCACGGCAAACCCGCCCAGAATGCCGATCGTCCCGCCAATCAAGCACTGCATCACGCTCTCCAGCAGAAACTGCCGGCGAATGTCCACCTGTGTGGCCCCCACGGCCCTCCGAATGCCAATCTCCTTCGTGCGCTCCGTCACACTTACTAACATCACATTCATAATGACAATGCCGCCGACGAAAGAAGAAATGGCACTCACCATAATAAACACCGCAAAGAAAGCGCCACTAATGCTTTTCCACAAGCTTATATAACTTTCCTTTGTGCCAATAAAAAAATCATCGGGCGCATTGCCTTTTAATTGACGCTGACTCCGCATCACCAGGCGCGTCTCATCCATGGCCGCCTCAAACTGGCTCTCTTCCTTCGCCTGCACACTCAGCGTCAAGCTGGCTCGCGCGCCGCGCGTGCGTAAGTAAGTATTCAATGGAATGATGACGAACGAATCGGCGTCTTGCCCCAGCACCGAGCCGATCTTCTCGAACGTGCCGATAACCGTAAATTCCTGATTCGCCACCCGAATCGTTTGATTCAAGGCATCGCCGCCGGCAAAAAGCTGTTGCCGCAACGCGTCGCCAATGAGGCATACATAAGCCGAGCGATCGTCTTCGCTTGGCGTGAAGTAGCGGCCCGTCTCCACGGTCCGCGTATCGATTTCGGCCATATTGGCGGTGTGCCCGATGACGTTCATGTCCTGTAGCTCCAGGTCGCGCACGCGCACGCGCCCTTGCGAAGTAACCGTCGCCCCCACCGCGCCGCAGTTCGCGCAGCGGCGCGTCAACGCCACGTAGTCGCCATACTCGAAACGCTTGTACTTCATCGCCTTCAAGATCACCTCAAAGTCGGTGGCGGCGAAAGGCATCTTCGCCACTTGAAATACGTTGGTGCCCAGATTGGCGATCTTGTTCTCCACATAGTCATTGGCGCCTTGAATCAGCGTCATCACGGTGATGATGGTCGCCACGCCCATCGTCAGGCCCAGAATCGTCAGCGACGCCCGCAGCCGGTGCGCGAGTAAAGCCGCGCCGCTTTGCGCGAGATTGTCGGGCCAGGAAAGCACTTACTCTAGTCTAG
>JAYVRS010000117.1:0-8214 GCA_043776185.1 Bryobacteraceae bacterium
AAGATGTCGAGGAGGCGGCCTTGCTGGTTGGCGAAGGCCTCCACCTTGAGGATGTTGAAGCCGAAGCTGGCGAGGGAGCCGGCTAGGGCGGCGAAGACGCCGGGACGGTCGGGGGCAGCGACGGTGAGTTCCCAGGCACCTTGGTGCTTGCGGAGTTCGACGGCGACACCGAGGGATTCGCTCAATTGGCCCAGGGCGAAGTGGCGCTCGATGTCGGGGCCTTTGTAGATGCGCAGGTAGCGGGTGGGGAAGCCTTCGAGCCAACGGGCGACTTCGGGGCGTTCGGTGGGGGCGGCGTGGATGAGTTCGGAGCCCAGTTCGCGGGTGAGTTCGCGGCGGATGGTGCGGTAGGCGCGCCAGAGTTGCTCGGCGCGCCAGGGTGTCATGGTGGTGGGGTTGACCGCGCTGATGTCGGCGAAGGTGAGCAGGTTGAGCAGCTTGAGTTGCTCCAAGGTTTCGACGCGGTGGGCAGCGTCTTCGATGACGGCGGCATCGGAGAGATCGCGGGAGCTGGAGATGGTGGAGAGGTCGAGGTGATGCTCGATGAGGAAGAGGATGGTGTTGGTGTCTTCGGGGGGCGCTCCCCAGCGGAGCAGGACTTCGCGGGCGATGCGTTCGCTTTCGGCGGAGTGTTCCTTGCCGGTGCCTTTGCCGATGTCGTGCAATAGGAGGGCGAAGCGGAGGAGCGGCAGGCCTTCGGCTTCGGTCCATAGTTCGGCGAAGCGTTGAAGGGCGGGATCTTTGGCGGCGGGCAGTTTTTCGAGGGTTTCGAGGGCGACGAGGGTGTGTTCGTCTACGGTGTAGCGATGGTAGAAGTCGCGGGTGACGAGGCTTTCGAGGTGTTCCCATTCGGGCATGAGGGCGGCGAGGGCGCCGGTTTCGTGCATGGTGCGGAGGGCGGCGGCGGCGTGGGGTTGGGAGAGCAGGTCGCGCCACCAGGACCAGGGGGGCGGCTGTTGGCGCAGGGCGATGTGGCTGGCGACGACGCGGTCTTCGGCTTCGCCGGAGAGGCGCAGGCCATGACGGGCGAGGAAGGCGAAGAGGCGGAGTTTGAGGGCGACGTCGGTGGGGCCGCGCGAGCCGCGGAAGAAGACCCGATCTTTGCTCACAGTGAAATCGGCGTTGGAAACGCGGGAGCGGAAGTCGCGAAAGACGCTCAAGAGGCCGCTGGTGGGGCCTTCGTGACGCTCGATGGCGCGCAGGGCGGCCCGATAGACGAGCCGGGCGTGGTGGAAGTAGGAGCGCATTAGGGCGTCGGGGTCGGCGTCGAGACTCTCCTGGAAGTCGAAGGTGAGGATGTTGGAGTCACGCTGGGCGGCGTGGTGCAGGCCAAAGCGGGTGCGGTAGAGGAACTCGCGGGCCGGCTCCAGCATCAAAGTATCTTCGCGTAGCCAGTGGAGCAGGTTGAGATCGCGCAGGCCACCGGGCCCCTCTTTGAGGTCGGGCTCAAGGTGATAGATGGTGTGTTGAAACTTGTCGTGCCGGGAGGAGGCGAGGCGGCAAATGTGCCGATCGAGCACATTCCGTTTGGATTCGAGGAACTTGGGTAGGCGCTCCTCCAGGCTGCGCCATAGCGTTTCGGAGCCGGCGAGAAATCGGCGGTCGAGCAGGCTGATGGTACGTTCAATGTCGAGTTCGTCGAGGCGGACGCACTCTTCGATGGTGCGGAGACCTTGGCTTAAACGCAGATTGGCGTCCCAGAGCTGGCGTTGGAAAAGCGAGATCGCTTCGCGATCCTCGATGGACTCCGGGATGCGGTCGACGAGTAGGAGAATGTCGATGTCGGAAAAGGGGAACAGCTCGCTGCGCCCAAAGCCGCCCACGGCCACCAACGCCAAGCGCTCGCCGAAGCGAGCGCTCAGTGCCAATTCGTAAGAGGAGCGAACTTGGGACTCAACCAGGGCGAGGCGCTCAGAGAAGCGCGGGTCGCGAAAGGGCCGGTCTTTATAGGGCGGTGTCGCTGCGATCATCGTTGCGGATCCGGATGGCCTCCACTACGTCGTAGACGAAGATCTTGCCGTCTCCAATTTTGCCGGTACGGGCGGCCTTGACGATGGTGGCCGTCACTTCGTCGAGACGGGCTGCGGGAATCACCATCTCGAGTTTCACTTTGGGAAGCAGGTCGACCTGGTATTCCTGGCCGCGGTAGACCTCCTTGTGGCCTTTCTGACGACCGTGTCCACGCACTTCCGAGATGGTCATGCCGTCGACGCCGATGGTCTTGAGGGCTTCCTTCACTTCTTCGAGTTTGAAGGGTTGAATAATGGCTTCGATCTTTTTCATGTTGTGATTTCTCCGGTATTCCTGGTTGGCTTACGACTCGTAGCTATAGCCGTCTTCACCGTGCTGCGAAAGATCGAGTCCTTCGACTTCGTCGTCGCGGGTGACGCGAACCCCGACCACGACATCGACTACCTTAAGGATCACCAGGGTGCCGACGATGGCGAGGGCCCAGGCAATGGCGACGCCGATGGCTTGGTTCATCACTTGGGCGGCGTTGCCCTTATCGAGGTTGAGGGCACTGTTGATGGCCTTGTCGGCGAAGACACCGGTGAGGAGAGCTCCGAGGGTTCCGCCGATGCCGTGAACACCGAAAGCGTCCAGGGCGTCGTCGTAGCCGAACATGTTTTTCACGATCGCGACCATTACAAAACAGACTACACCCGCCAGGGCCCCCATGATGAGAGCGGACATCGGCGTGACGAAGCCGGCGGCGGGAGTGATGCAGACGAGGCCGGCGACGCAACCGGAGATGGCCCCGAGAATGGTGGGCTTGCCTTGCTTGAACCACTCGGAGACGGTCCAGCCGAGGGTGGCGGCGGCGGCGGCGAGGTGGGTGGTCATGAAGGCGGCGCTGGCGAGCGATCCGGCGCCGAGGGCAGAGCCGGCATTGAAGCCGAACCAGCCGACCCACAAGAGGCAAGCGCCAACGGTGGCCAGTACCAGGCTATGCGGCTTGATGGGATCTTTGGGGTAGCCGACGCGTTTGCCGAGGTAGAGGGCGCAGACCAGCGCCGAGACGCCCGAGGTGATGTGGACGACGGTGCCGCCGGCAAAGTCGTAGCAGGGGACGGTGCCGCCGAGGAAGGCGTTGAGGAAACCGCCCTTGCCCCAAACCATGTGGGCCATCGGCAGATAGACGAGGCAGAGCCAGAGCGTCATGAAGAGGGCCATGGCCGAGAATTTCATGCGCTCGGCGAAGGCGCCGCAGATGAGGGCGGGCGTAATGATGGCGAACATCATCTGGAAGATGGCAAAAGTCTGGTGCGGAATGGTGGCGGCGTAATCGGCCATGGGGTCCGCCCCGACGCCGTGTAGGAAGGCATAGCGAAGATCGCCGAGGAAGGGCGAACCTTCGCCGAAGGCCAGCGAGTACCCAAACAGGGCCCAGAGCACGGAGACCAGCCCCATCAGGATGACGCACTGCATGAACACCGACAGCACGTTCTTCTTCCGGACGAGGCCCCCGTAAAACAGGGCCAGACCGGGGCCGGTCATCATCAGCACCAGGGCCGAGGAGACCAGGACCCAGGCGTTGTCGCCCGAGGTCTGTGCTGATTTGACGGCCGCTTCGAGGGCGGCGATTTTGGACTCAACGGTCGGAGCTGCTGGCGCTTGAGCCATAGCCGCGGCCGCCAGGGTGGTGAAGAGGGCACCGTAGCGAACAGTACTGGGGCGAATCATACTCGCAATGCTAGTCGGCCTGAGCGTTGGGGGGAAATCGATAATTCTTATGACCCTCCAAAGCCCAGTGTTAACCTTGGGGCGAAAGGTACTGGTTCGGGATGGATTCACTGCCATTGCTGCTGGCTTCCAGTGCGGTATCCGGTGCCGGGCGCGACTTCGACTTGCCGCTCGCCATGCTGCTGATTTTCGGCTCGGCGAAGCTGCTGGGTGAGATCTCGATTCGGCTGCGGCTGCCAGCGTTAGTGGGTGAGATTCTGGCGGGCGTGCTGATTGGGCCTTCAGTTTTGGGCTGGATTGGCCCTAACCCCTTCTTACACTCGCTGGCGGATCTGGGCGTGATGTTCCTGCTGTTCACGGTGGGTTTGGAGGTGCGGGCCGCGGAATTGAAGCGGGTGGGCGGTCCGGCGACGCTGGTGGCCATGGGCGGGGTGGTGCTGCCGTTTCTGGCCGGCTGGGGAATCTTGACCTTTTCGGGTGCCGGGCAAATCGCGGCCTGTTTTATGGGGGCGGCTTTTGTGGCGACCAGTGTGGGCATCACCGCGCAGGTTTTGCAGACG
Organism: Bryobacteraceae bacterium; assembly: GCA_043776185.1. Lineage (GTDB taxonomy): Bacteria > Acidobacteriota > Terriglobia > Bryobacterales > Bryobacteraceae > JALHNI01. Next base: position 4,245 of record JAYVRS010000117.1, read on the forward strand.
GGCGGATTGCTGCATCTGCGGGCCAGCCGGATCATTCTGGTGGCCGCAGTGATTGATGACATTTTGGGCCTGATTGTGCTGGCGGTGGTGAGCGGCATGTCGCGCGGCAAACTTGACTATTGGGATATTGGGTTGACGGCATTCTTCTCGATCGCTCTTTTTGTACTGGCGATTCAATACGGAGCGCGGGCGATGGAGCGGGCCGTACCCAAGGTTCGGCAGACGATGAGGGGCGCGGAGGCTGATTTCGCGATCGCGATTACGGTACTCTTTTCCCTGGGTTTATTGGCCTTGTACGCGGGGGTGGCGGCGATTGTGGGAGCGTTTTTAGCTGGCGTCGTGCTGGCCGGGCAAATCGAGCCGCGGGCCCGCGACTTTACCCAGGGCGCGACCGAACTGCTGGTGCCCTTCTTTCTGGTGGGCATTGGCCTGAACCTGGACTTGCACACCTTACGAGATCCGCAGACATTGGGCCTGGGGGTGGCGCTGCTGCTGGCGGCGGTGGTGACCAAGATTCTGGGCTGCGGTTTGGGCGCAATCCGCTTCGGTAAAACCGATGCGCTGCGAATTGGGGTCGGCATGGTGCCGCGTGGCGAGGTGGGGATGGTGGTGGCGCAACTGGGGCTGACGCTGGGCGTGGTGAGCCCCAGTATGTATGCGATCGCGGTATTCATGGCGGTGGGGACGACGATGGTGGCGCCGCCTTTGCTGAGTTGGGCGTTTCGCGGGGCCGAAGCGCGGATGAGCGAAGCTGACTTGCCCACAATTGGATAAGATCAAAAAGATGAAAAAGCTGATTTTTGTTGTCACTATTGCGACTGCTGCCGGGCTGGCTTGGCAGATGGCCTCGGTCAAATTGCCGGCGCCCTATGCGACACCGTCTTCGACGAATCGTTCGCAGGTGATCGACAAGCCGAACGGGGCGAAGCTGACGTTGCCCGCCGGCTTCTCCATTGCCGAATATGCCACCGACTTCAATCGACCGCGTTATATGCTGCAAGGCGCGTCGGGCGAAGTGCTGGTAACCGATGCCGTAGAGAGCGGCAAGGTGATTTTGTTGTTCGATAAGAACGGGGATTTTGTGGCCGACAGCCGCCGCGAATTGATTACAGGCCTTGACCGTCCGTTCGGGATGGCGTTTCATAGGGGCTATCTCTATGTGGCCGAGACGACGTCGCTGAAGCGATATAAGTACGACAACAAGGCCATGACCGTGGGCGCGGGCGAGGAATTGGTGAAGATGGCGGACTATGGCAAGGGCCATTGGACGCGGACGATCGCTTTCGATAGCCAGGGGAAGCTATACCTGGGGGTGGGTTCGGCGAGTAATGTCGACCATGGCGAGCCCAAGATGCGGGCGGCGATTTCGCGGATGAACGACGATGGCACCGGGCAAGAGATCTTCGCTTCGGGCACGCGGAACCCGACGAGCATCCGGTTTTATCCGGGCAGCGACACGCTTTGGTCCGCCGTGCAGGAGCGCGATGGGTTGGGCGACGATCTGGTGCCGGACTATTTCACGTCGATCAAGCAGGGCGGCTTTTACGGTTGGCCCTATGCCTACATTGGCCCCAACGCGGATCCGCGGCGCACGGAGAATGCGGCGATCGTGAAGACGACGATCGTGCCCGACGTGGTGCTGGGGGCGCATGTGGCCGTGCTCGACTTTCTGCCTTACACGGGTAAGCAGTTCCCGGCCGAGTATCGCAATGGCGTGTTTTTGGCGCAGCATGGTTCGTGGAATCGCTCGCAGCGGACGGGCTACAACGTGATGTTCGTCCCCTTCAAGGACGGCAAGCCTTCCGGTGCGCCTAAGCAGTTCTTGGGTGGCTGGATGCTGTCACCCACGCAGCGCGAGGTGTGGGGCCGTCCGGTGGCCTTCTTGCAGTTAGCGGACGGCAGCTTGCTGGTGACCGACGACGGTGGAAATAAGATTTGGCGTATTTCGTACAAGGGCTAGCGGTCAAAGCGCTGGCGGCTGGGGTGCTTCTGACGAGTTCGCTGTTCGGCCAGAATTTTTCACATGCCGAGGCCTTGCGGACGGTGAAGGGTTGCCGGCCTTGCCATGCGCCGATTCCCAGGTCGAATGAAGTGTCGCGCCGTGAGGCGAGGCCCGTGCGTTGGGTGAAATTCTCTCATGCGATCCACGTGAAGTTGCCCGGCGTGGCGCAGTCGTTGATGCGGGCGATTGACTCAAAGAAGTACTTAGGCGCGGCGACGCCCGAATTGCGTAAGCTGCTGGAGACGGAGAACGTTTGCCAGGCGTGCCATCGAGGCATGCCCGAGGTGACGGGGGTGCTGGCCAAGGCCAACTATCCCGCCATGGCCGATTGCCTGGTTTGCCACAACAAGATCGATCCGCCATTTTCGTGCGTGAAATGCCACGCGGAAGATACCAATACGCTGAAGCCGGTGAGCCACGCGGGGGGCTTTATCGATGGGCACACCAACCGCGGTATCGAGAAGGCCACTTGCGCCGCGTGCCACGGGCGGCGTTTTACCTGCATGGGCTGCCACTAAATTTTCGGCAGCGCCAGCAAGTAAGACGTGATGGCTTCCATGTCCTTGGGCTTGAATTTGTAAGGCGGCATGGACGTGTCGGGCGACATCTTCTCGGGATTGAGGAAGTGCTGCTCGATCCATACCTTCGACCGGCGCAGCGCCACGCCATTGAGGCTGGGGCCCACTTTTTGACCAGCCCCATTGATCAAATGGCACGCGCCGCATTGTTGCTTCTGATACACGATGGCACCGTCCACGGCGAACGCGGGCGTCGTTTCGATGACGCTCGAGTTCTGCGGCGTCAGCTTCAACAACAAGGCGGCGAGCGTATTCAACTGCGAATCATTCAGATGGATGGCCGGCATGGCTGAACCGGGCACCAGCTCTTGCGGACGCTTGAAATGGTCAAGCATCCAGGCGGCCGTTTTGCGCTGGACAGGCCGGGAAAGGTCAGGCCCCATTTTGCCTGGGCTATGGCAAGCGGCGCAGTTTTCCTTGCGGTAGTAGCCAATACCGGCGACTTCCTCGGGAGTCATCTCCTGCCAGGGCTCCTGGGGAGCGTCGAGGAGTTCAGTATTGAGTTCCAGGGGTTTGGGCGAATCGACGACGGCCTTTACGGTGAGGCCGGTCCAAACCGTGGCGGCCAAAATGAGGACGCCGATGGCGACGGTTCTTTGGCGCAGTCTGGCGAGCTTGGCCCGGTCGAGGAAGGGAATCAGAAAAAGCCCGAGCACGGCTAGGCCCGGCAAGATGACGGAGCCGACGATCTCGAGCGACCCGGGGAAGACTTTCAGCAATTGGTAAAGGAAGAGAAAGTACCATTCCGGTTTGGGGATGTAGTTGGTGTCGGTGGGGTCAGCTAAACGCTCCAGGGGGACCTTGGCGGCGATGGCGAGCACGAAAAGCAGGACGAACGAAAAGAAGATGGCGACTGTGTCCTTGTACACTTGCCCGGGATAGAATTTTTTCGGCGGCTTCGTTTCGATCGCGGCGGGAGCGACGCCGTGCCGGCGCACGAGAAAGATGTGCAGGACCATCAGGATCATCGTAATCGGCGGCAGCAGCAGCACGTGAGCGGCGTAGAAGCGCGTGAAAGTAACCACACCAATGGTGCCATCGCTGCCCATGAGGCGTTCGATATAAGGCCCCATGACGGGCGCGGAAGCGGCGATCTTGGTGGTGACCACGGTGCCCCAATAGGCCCGGTTGTCCCAGGGCAGCAGGTAACCGGTGAGCCCGAAAGAGAGCGTGATGAGTAGCAGCACCACGCCGATGATCCAGGTGGCTTCGCGCGGCTTCTTGTAAGCGCCCCAGAGAAATGCCTGGCACATGTGCAACACGACGACCACAATCATCATGCTGGCACCCCAATGGTGCAAGCCATGCATCAACGCGCCGCCCGTCAGTTCGGCGATGATGTACTTTAGGCTGTTGTACGCTTCGCCGGGCGTCGGGGCGTAATTGAACG
>JAYVRS010000118.1:0-2497 GCA_043776185.1 Bryobacteraceae bacterium
ATCCTCCGTGCCGGTGCCAGCACTCGCCTCGTCGACGGCACCGGCGAACCCCGCCGCGCCCACCTCGGCGTCTCCCTCGGCGGCGCGGCCGACCGGCACTCGCTCGCCCACGCCAACTCGCTCGTCAGAAATCCCCTCACCGCCGCCGCCCTCGAAATGACCCTGCTAGGCGCCACCTTCGGCTTCGAAGCCCCCACCCAATTCGCCCTCTCCGGCGCACCCTTCACCGCCACCCTGAACGAACAACCCATCCCTCACCACCAAGCTCTCCACGCCCAACCCGGCGACATCCTCCGCCTCCAATCCAGCCTCACCGGCATCCGCGCCTACTGCGCCATTCGCGGTGCGCTCCTCAACGACATCCATCGCCCCCTAAAAGCTGGCGACACCCTCACCGCAGCCCACCTCCCTTTAGTCGAAACCTACGCCGCCCCACCTCAGATCGGCGAAGGCCACCTCCGCGTCACCCTCGGCCACGCCTTCACCGAGCCCCTTCTCCAAGGCCAATTCACCGTCTCGCCCTCCTCCAACCGCCAAGCCATCTTCCTCGATGGCCCCCCCCTCGCCGCCCTCTCCGGCCACATGATCACCGAAGGCGTCCCTCTCGGCGCCATCCAACTGCCGCCTTCCGGCCAACCCATCATCCTCTTCATCGACCAACAAACCACCGGCGGCTACCCCGTCATCGCCACCGTCATCTATCGCGACATCCCCAAACTCGGCCAACTGCGTCCCCAACAACCCGTCCACTTCACTTACGTCACCTTCGAAGAAGCGCAAAAGCTGAACCGCTCATGAAACTTATCGACTTGAACGCTGACCTTGGCGAGTCCCCCACCGCCATCGCCAATGGCACTCAACAACAACTCCTGCGGTTCATCACCTCCGCCAACATCGCCTGCGGCGGCCACGCCGGCGACGAAGCCACCATGCGTACCACCATCCAGCAATGCCAAAAAGCGAACGTCGCCATCGGTGCCCACCCCAGCTACCCCGACCGCACCAACTTCGGCCGCAACCAAATCGAGATCTCCCCCGCCGACTTAGCTGCCTCCCTCACCGCCCAAGTCGAATCCCTCATCGAAATCGCCAACGAACTCGGCGTCAAAGTCACTCACCTGAAGCCCCACGGAGCGCTCTACAACGCCGCCGCCCAAGACGCCCGCCTCGCCCAAACCATTGTGGAATCCGTCCGCCACCATCCCCACCTCATCCTCTACGGCCTCCGCAGCTCCGTCATGTTAGACGTCTTTCAAAAAGCCGGCTTCCGCACCGCCCGCGAAACTTTCGCCGACCGCGCCTACCAACCCGACGGCACCCTCCGCCCCCGCCACCTCCCGGGAGCCATCCTCACCGATCCCCATCGAATCGCCGCCAACCTCCTCGACTTAACCCACCAAGCCGACACTATCTGCATCCACTCCGACACAAAAAACGCCGTCGCCATCGCCCAAGCCGTCCACTCCTCCCTAACCACCCAAGGCTTTACCCTGAAAGCCCCCATATAATAGGAGCCGCATGTTACGCCGGGTCATCATCGTAGGAGGGGTTGTCGCCGCCGCCGTCGCGGGCGCACTCTCTTACCTGACGATCCAAGTGCGCCTCACCGCCGGCCTCGACGAAAAACAGCCCGCCGACGTCATCCTCGTCCTCGGTGCCGCCGAATACCGCGGCCGCCCTTCCCCCGTCCTCAAAAGCCGCCTCAACCATGCCCTCGATCTTTACCGGCAAGGCCTAGCCCCCCGCATCCTCACCACCGGCGGCTCCGGCGGCGACCCCGACTTCACCGAAGGCGAAGTCGGCCGCAACTACCTCGTCCGCAAAGGCGTCCCCAGCGAAGCCATTCTGGTCGAACCCGAAGCCGAAACCACCTTCCAAAGCGTCCTCGCCGCCGGCGAAATCATGGCCCGCATGAACCTCCGCTCCTGCCTCCTAGTCACCGACGGCTATCACCTACTGCGCTCCAAAAAGATGCTCGAAGAGCGCGGCTTCCTCGTCTACGGCTCCCCCCGACCCGGCCTCCGCCAATCCCCCCCCCGCGAATGGTGGCTAGCATTCCGCCAAGCCGTAGGCCTCCTCCTCTGGTCCGCCCACCTCCGCTGGTAGAGCGCGCACTCTCTTACGTGAAATACCCACCCTGCGCGGCGATTCCCGTAGCCAGGACTTCCGTCCGCGCTAGTTCATGGTTAATTTTCCTCGCGCAATTGCCTCAGATTCTTCTTGAAGTGTTTATTTACAACACACTTCGGGATTATTGCGCAACTCCACAGCGTAGGTGATGTTGGAAAAACCAGCGCATCCACCGGCATCCATGACTTATCCCGAACTGACTGGCCATCCAGCGCTTGTCGGCGCGAGGATGCAGTGGACCTGCCTTCCGGCGAATAAGTGGGATTCACGGGTAGCCGGCTGCTCCAGGCTGGAAGCAAAAAAGTAGCCAGGTGCTTCCAGGTCTCTTGGTACAATCAAGGCTCCGCACTATGCGCTTCGGTGTTGT
>JAYVRS010000119.1:0-2496 GCA_043776185.1 Bryobacteraceae bacterium
CATCACTCAGGTGAGCTTGCCGACGGTGACGGTGACCCAGATTACCGATACGACGACGGCGGCTTCGCAGCCTACGTTTGGCGTGTCGCTGGCGGCGCCGTTTCCTGCGGCGATCGACGGAACGGTGACCCTCGCATTTCAACCGGAGGCGGGGCCAACCGATCCAGACGTGAAGTTTTCGAACGGCGGCAATTCGCTTAACTTCACTATTCCGGCGGGCCAGACCAACGGGGTGGCTCCGGCGGGAACGCCGTTTACGTTCGCGTCCGGGACGACGGCGGGCACCATCACGCTGACCGTGGTGTTGCGTTCGAACGGACAGGTGCTGACGCCGAATCCGGCGGCGGTGCGGACGGTCCGGTTGAACCGGGCCGGGCCGACGATCACCAATGTGCGCATCAACCGGACGGCGGGCGGCTTTGACTTGCTGGTGACCGGTTATTCAAATACGCGCGAGATTTCGGGCGGCAACCTGAAGTTCAATCCGGCACCGGGCGTGACGCTGTCGGCGACCGATTTCCCGCTGAACGTGGGAGCGGTGTTCCAGACCTGGTTTGCGAGCGGGCCTTCGGCGAGTTTCGGGACGCAGTTTCTGCTGACGATCCCGTTTACGGTGGCCGATGGGACGGCGGCTTCGCTAAATTCGGTGTTGGTGACGCTGACGAACGGGGCTGGGTCGGGGTCGGGGTTGGGCAACTTCTAATGGAGGCGGGCCGGGGGCCGGGCCGGGGGCCGGATCTGGGCCGCCAGGAACGGTGGCTGATGGGAGAGCGTAAGGCTGGCGGGCCTGGGGACCCGCCCAACTGAAGATTGGTTGACGAAACGAACCGGGGAGTTGATGAAAGCAAAGCACTTGACCTTGATTTCCGCGATGCTGTTGGTGGCGGCACTCGCGTTTTTCTGGCGCAGCTCGCGGGTTGGTGTGTCGGCTGATCCCCCGGCGATGCTGCGCGAGATCCAGCGGCTGAACGAACTGGTGACGGTGAAATACAGCATTCAAAAAGTGGTGGGCCTTCAAGAGCAGAAGCAGTGGGTAGGATCCGAGAAATTGCTGCTGATTGTGCAGGCGAAAGTGCTGGCTGGGGTGGATCTGGCAACGCTTTCTTCAACGGACGTGATCCGCGTGAGGACGGGGGAATTGTTGGTGCGGCTGCCGCCGGCCCAGATTCTGCATGTGGTGGTGGACGAAAAGTCCACCAAGGTTTGGGACCGGCAGGTGACTTGGTGGACACCTTGGGTGCCTTATAACGAGGATTTGGAGAGGCAGGCGCGGGTGGCGGCGCTGGAGTCGATTCGCGAGTCGGCGATGGAGATGGGGATTTTGGTGGATGCGCAGGCGAATGCGCGGATCTCGATTCGGCGGCTGTTGGAGGCGGTAGGGATACGGCAGGTGAGTTTCTCGCCGGCGAGTTGACGAAAGCCCGAAGCTCGCTGGGGCCAGGGTGAAAGCCGAGCCCGCATTTACAAGCGAGAGTATCTGACCGTGCCATCCAAGAATATTGCAGAATGCTGGGTAGGAATCGACGTATCCAAAGAATCGGTGTCATTGTTTTATTAGAAGAAGAAAAGGCGGAACGATTCCGCAGTGACCGGACGGGGGTCCCGCAGGGGTCGAGGCACTAACTCCAGTATTTTGCGTAGGGCGGCGCACCGGGTTGGACGGCGGCGATGCGATCGGCCTCCTCGCTATTGGCACAGTCGGGGCCTTGCGGGTAGCGGTACCGGGCCACGAAATCGGGTTCCATCTCCAGTCCCCAACCAGGCGTGTGGCCTAGCACGTAGTGGCCGTCTCGCACTGCTAAGGGACTCTTAAACACGCCCGCTTGGAGGAACTCGAGATATTCGAGCAAGCGGCCCTCGCTGCCGAACCAAGCTTGATCGAAGACCGCCATCGGCCCGACGAGTTGCCCGAGGCCGATGCCACCGCTATGCGGGCAGACCGGAACCTGGTATTTCGCGGCCATCGCGACGATGGCGAATAGTTCGTTGACACCGCCGACGCGGGCGCCGTCGATTTGGCAATGGGTGAGTCCGCCGCCGGCGAGCAGTTGCTTGAAGGTGATGGCATCGGGCGCTTGCTCACCGCCCGCGACGCCGATGCCGAACGGCTCCAGCGCCTCGCGCAGTTTGATGTAGCCGAGCACGTCGTTGGCGGCGATGGCCTCCTCAATGAACAGGATCTTGAACTCGGCCAACTCCCGCAGGTAGCTGGCGGCGTTCTTCCAATCGCCGAGGTTTTGGTTGGAGTCGGTGAGGAGCAGGGCGTCGGGGCCGGTGGCTTCGCGGATGGTGGTCATCATGCGGCGGTCTTCGTCCAAGGCCCGTTGACGGTCGTACTGCTGGCCACGACCGACCTTGGCTTTGAAGGCGCGGGTTCCTTTGGCATAGAGATCCCGGCAGAGTTCGCTGACTTCGGCGAGGGGACGTCCAGACCAGCCGGCGGTGCTGTAGACCTGGGGACCCTGACGCTCGAGCCGCTCGATATTGGCCTGCTTG
>JAYVRS010000120.1:0-2494 GCA_043776185.1 Bryobacteraceae bacterium
GCTCCATTACCGCCGATGATGCCGGCAACATGCGTGCCATGGCCGTAGGCGTCAGCCGTTGAGGGGTCATTGGGAACAAAGCTTTCGCTGTAGACAAGCCGGCTAGTGCTTTTTGCGGTAGCGTTGAGGTCGGCGGAGGCGTTAATCCCGCTATCGATGACCGCCACTCCTACAGCTGTCCCGTTGTATCCCGCAGCTAATGCTAAATTGGCCTTGGTGGTGGGTTGGGCGAACTCAAGAGTGCCCTGAACCGTACGGTCGGCCGAGGCATAACGCACATTGGGATTTGAAGCCAGAGCGGCAATGGCGGCTGGTGGCAGCGAATAGCTCGCTCCAGGAACTTTATTAAATTTCTTCTTAAGGGATCCGCCTGCCTGGGTTACGGAACTGATAGTTGTCGTAGTGGGGGGCGCCATGAATTGGACGATTACGTCCTTCGTCACTGTGGCATTTTGCAAGTCCTTGGAGAGTGTTCCAGCGGATGCAAGTGGGGCGAAGGGTAAGAGGGCTGCTAGTAGATAATGTTGAAGTGGTGCGGGAATCTTTGATCGCATGCCTCACTTAATGCAAGTAATGGGCCAAAGGGATTATCCTATTTTTCAATCACTTGACGTTAGTAACCGTACTTAAGTTCGCGCCAAGTTGTCTAGACAAAAGAGGCGGTGGGCCAAAGTGTCTCATACGAGGGCGATGAAGGGACAGGCTGGCTTGCGGACTTGCGGGCAGACTAATTAATTAGAGCGAGCCACGAACGCTTACCGCGTCGAGTTTGAGCGTTCGGGCATGAATTAGGGATGTGGGGTTGGAGGGCGCGGGAGTGGATTCAGGGGTGGAACGGGATCGCCTTAAAATCGCTTTGCTTGCGCATTCGGGCATTTTGACCGCTGGCGTAAGGAACTTGATGTTCTTTTGAAGGCGCGTTTTGAGGTGGCCATCGACTCGATTCTGCTTGCAGCCCGGCGACGGCCTTTTGTTTCTTAACTTGACGCGCCAATACCCGTACTCTAGGCTGGCATGGGATCGTAAAAGCTCCCGTCACGTTCTGAAAGCTGCGAAGCGAGGCTCGCCATTTCGGCTTGTTCGGATTCGGAAAGTTGGTCGCGATACTTCTTCTCGACTAGTTTTGTACACCGGTCGTCGAGCTTCGGGAATTCGGAGGGAATGGTGTTATTGGCCATAAGTGTCTCCACGCTTTTAGCGCTTTACCACGATTGGGACGGTGTAGACGGTGACTCAAAGCCGCGTGATTGCAGCTTCGTCCATAATAAAAGCATGCAGCCAAATGTGCTTCCGAGACTGACCGAAGAAGAGTATCTGGCCCTGGACCGCTCCGCTGAATACAAGAGTGAGTTCGTCGGCGGTGAGATGTATGCCATGTCTGGCGGAAAGCTCCGGCATTCTGATATCGGCGTGAGTGTGGTGCTTGAGCTTGCGGTCAAGCTGCGTCCGCGCGGTTGCCGCGTTTTCAATTCAGACGCGCGAATCCGCACGCCGAAAAGTAGATCCTATCTTTACCCGGATGCCACTGTGGTTTGCGGCGCCGTGGAGCGGGATCAAGACGACATCCTGCTTAACCCCGTTGTGATTGTGGAGGTTCTTTCGCCGTCCACCGCCGATTACGATCATGGGAAGAAATTTGCGATGTATCGCGAGATTCTCTCGTTTTGAGATTACTTGATGGTGCACACGGACAGTTTTTGGGTGGAGCATTATACGTAGGGCGATAACGGGATCTGGCAATTTAAGGAGTACGAGGGGATGGCTGGGGAGATCACGCTGGCCTCGGTAGGCTGCACTATTTCGATGAAGAGTATTTACGATGGAGTGGTTGATTAAATCTGACTATGCCTTTCATAAGAATCGCAAGGTGCTTTTGACCGGCCATGACCAAGCTTACTTCAGTTTTCTCTCACCCCGCCGCCGGCGTCACCAACGACCAATCCTCCGGGGCCTGCCCTTCCGGCAACAACTTGCCCTTCTCTAAATAGCGGATCGTCCGGGCGCACTTGGCTGCATGCGGATCATGCGTCACCACCACAATCGTCTTGCCGAACTCCTTATTCAACCGCGTCAGCAAGTTCAACACTTCCGACGCGGAAGTCGAATCGAGGTTGCCGGTCGGCTCGTCGGCCAGAATCAAATCGGGGTCGGTGACGATTGCGCGGGCGATCGCTACTCGCTGCTCTTGCCCGCCGGATAGTTGACGGGGCATGTGGTCGAGACGGTCGCCCAGGCCCACCAGCTTCAACGCGGTCGCGGCGTGCTCGTTGCGCTCCTTCTTTGATAGGTTGGTTAGCTTCAGCGGGAGCTCCACATTTTCCAGCGCCGAGAGCACGGGGATCAAGTTGAACGACTGGAAGATGAAGCCGATGTGGGCGGTGCGCCATTTGGCTAGGGCGCGGTCGCTGAGGGCGCGGAGATTTTCGTTGAGCACGAGGATATCGCCGTTGGTGGCGCGGTCCATGGCGGCGATTAGGTGGAGCAGCGTGGTTTT
>JAYVRS010000121.1:0-8194 GCA_043776185.1 Bryobacteraceae bacterium
ACCTGCGTGATGATCGCGCCTGGGCCCGCCTCGTCAACGGCGACGAAGGCTCGCCAGCGCCGAAACCGCCCATCAAAGTGGAAAAGAAAGAGCCGCCGCCTAAACCGAAAAGAGTCGTTGACGTGTACCGTGGCGACAAACACGTCCAGGAGATTTTTCAACCCGAATGAACCGTCGAGCTGTTTGCTTACTCGTCCTCGCCGCCGTATCCGCGATTTACATCGTGGCCCAGCCCTCCCTGGAAAAAGAAATCACGCTCGTCCTCGGCAAGGGTGAGTTGATGCAGTACAAGAGCGACATCAGCAAGGTGGTGATCGCGGAGCCCAAGATTGCCGACGCGTTAGTCGTCTCCCCCACCGAGGTGATGGTGAATGCCAAGGGCGTGGGCCACACGACGCTCGTGGTCTGGGAAACCAATGCCCTGCCCGTGCGATACAACATCAACGTCATCGCGGATCGGGCTTTGATCGACAATTTTCACAATGAATTGGCTGCGGAAATGAAAGCCGTGGTGCCCGAAGGCAGTGTAGTCTTCAACGGCAACGCCGAACTCATCGTGCTCACCGGCAACGTGCCGGACGAAGAATCATCGAAAAAAGCCGAAGCGTTGGCCGCCACGCGCACTAAGAAAGTAGTGAATCTCTTGTTGGTGCCGGCTCTGCCTGACCTGCGGCAGATCCTGTTGCAGGTCAAGTTTGCTTCGGTGGATCGCGTCGGATTGAGTGAGTTGGGCTTCAACTTGTTTAGCCGCAACGGCAACACCCTCGGCGCCCTCGGAACTCAGCAATTTCAAGCGCCGCGCTTTTCGCAGCTTCAATTCCAGAACGGCGAATTCTCTAATTCGACGGTTAATTTCGCCGACTTACTAAACCTGTTCGTCTTTCGCCCCGACCTCAATATCGGCGCGACCATCCGTGCCATGCAGAGTAAGAACTTACTTCAGATCCTGGCCGAGCCGAATCTAATTACGCTGGAAGGTAAAGAGGCGAGCTTCGTGGCAGGCGGCGAATTCCCGTTCCCCATTCTGACCGCGACCACCACCGGCGGCGCCATCTCGCCCGTGGTAACCGTTCAATTCAAGCCCTTCGGCGTCCAACTGCGGTTCACGCCCACCGTCACTCCCTCCGGAGCCATCCACTTAAAAGTCGTCCCCGAGGTAAGTGCCCTCGACTATTCGAATTCCGTTACGGTGCAAGGTGTCTTGATTCCCGCCATCTCCACGCGCCGGGCCCAAACCGAAGTAATTCTGAAGGATGGGGAGAGCTTCGCTATTGCCGGGCTCATCGACAATCGCGTGGTGCAGACGCTTTCGCGAGTACGCGGATTAGGTGACATTCCGATCCTCGGAAACTTGTTCCGCAGCCGCTCCACTCGTAAGTCGACCGACGAACTGTTAGTCGTCATCACGCCCCGGTTTGTGCGCCCCGTGGGGCCGGATGAGTCCCCGAAGTTGCCCGACACCACGGAAACCTGGCTGCCCACCATCAAGGAACAAAAAGACGCCAAGGCGAAGGGTAAGGACAAGGATAAGAAACCCGAGTTCGTCGGTTCGCGTGGTTACCAAGAGGCCAAGCCGGAGTCCAACTTACCGACCCCGGCCGAGGCCCTTCAGAATAAAAAGAAGTGAACCTGAACCGGCAAAGTAGCTCGTCGCGAGGTGGTGTCATCACCATCCAGATGCTCGTCATTCTGGTGCCGGTGTTACTCGTCATGATGGGCTTCGCCATTGACCTGGGGCAGATGTACATCGTGCGCGCCGAATTGAAGCAGGCGGCGAACGCCATGGCCCTCGCCGCGGCCCAAAAGCTAAACGGAACCGATGTGGCTCTGGAGCATGCCGCCACCGCGCGTCAGGCGGCTATCTCCAATGCCGCATCCATTGGCAATAAGTTCAACTTCGGCTCGCTGGTGATTGGTGATTCCGGGGGTTTCCTGAACAGCGCGACTCAGGAGCCTGAATATTTCGACACCGCCGGTGGTGCCACTGGTGAGGGCGAAAACACGAGCAGTGGCGCCGCCGGGGGGACGACGGCCAAATATGTGCGTCTCTCACTTACCGCCGACGCACCGCTGACGTTTTTTGGTCTTCTATCCCTAGGCGCAGATCGTAAAACTCAAATTGCCGCGACCGCGATCGCCGGGCAGAGTGCGCCTCTCTGCGAAGCATGCGCCATCGAGAACATGGCCATTGCCGCGCTGGATCCAGCCGACCTAGTTGACTTTGGGTTCGTAAACAATACCCGTTACACCATGGCCCAGAGCTGCACCGGAAATCCACCGCCTCAGCCGCTAGGCAATACTTCCGCACGGCTCGATTATCTAATGCTCGACCGTCAAGATGCGGGCGCGACTCTTTTCGCCGAGGCCAGCCAGCAAATCTTCCGCATCGGCCAGGCCGGGATGCCCGGTAACAAGACCGCCGCCGCAGGTTGCATCCGCATTGGCGGAAGCGACAATGTTTGGGAGAATGCCGCCCCGCTGCAGTGTGCCTTCAACCAACTCCCTGGCCCGGTGCAAGCCTTTCTTTGTGGAATAGCGACTCGGTTTGATGGCTCGTCGTTGCCGGCGCAATGTCAGATTGTCGGCGAGTTAGATACCATCGTCGCGACTAACATTCCGGACACCGACCTCACTGACTTAGACGACTATGCCGGTTACACGGGAAATGGGCGTCGTATTATCACCATTCCCATCGTGGAAGCCTTGCTACCGGGCGGCGGGATGGTAGTCCTCGGCTTTCGCCAGTTTCTTGTCCAGCCGTTGACCGGCCAAACTCAGTTCAATCCGGCGGACCCGAGCGGTCGATTTACTGCCAGCTATGTAGGTAGTGTGATGCCGCTCCGGCAAGGGCGATTTGACGGCAATTGTGGCATCACCACCGGTCCGGGGAAGGTGGTCCTGTTCCGATGAGCTTCCCCCTCACCCGGAAACGCCACGGCAGCATCGTGATCGAAGCCGCCATGCTTATCCCGCTCATGATCTTTCTATTTCTGGGCTTAGTCGAATTCGCCCGCGTGGGTTGGGTATATTTCACGGCGCAGAAGATGTTGTACACCTTCGCCCGCTATGCCTCCACCCAACAAGGCCTCAATCCATGTGATATCAGTGACCCGGCGGTAATCCAGGCGAAGAATCTGGCACTCACCGGGACCACCGATAACTCACAGGACCCGATCATCCCGGGGCTAACCGCAGCGAGCCTTCAGTTACGCGTAGAGCGGGCTGACCCGGACAGCGGTGAATTGGGCGAGTGCGATTGCTCGGCCACTGGCTGTGACGCCGCCCAGGGCGGCCGTACGCCAGACTTTATTACGGCGCGATTCTCTGACGGCGTATCCGTGGTCCTGCGAATTCCTTTGATCTCCACCGATCCGATCATCTTGCGGCCACAGGTGAGGGTGCCTTATGGCGGCACTTAGACGGCGCAATCCCGAGGCCGGGCAAGCGCTAGTGGAGTATGTGATGATTTACTCCGCCATCATCCTGCCACTTACCTTCATGATCATCTTCACAGCTCAGATGATGTGGGTGTGGAATACGGTAGTAGAGTGGACGCGCAACGGGGCACGCTATGCAGCCACCCATTGTGCCCAATCGGGCGGCGGTAACGTGACCGAGTTCATGCGCAACAACGTGCCGCTCACCTTTGACTTTGAACAGTTCCGCAGCGGGCCCGCTGAGGTCCGCGTGGAATATTTCTCCCGCGACCCGGCCAGCGGCGAACTTGTGGAGTACGCCTGCGGCAGTGATTGTTCATTGGAGTGTGTGCCGGACGCAGTGAAAGTGCGCGTCACCGGTTACGAATTCCGCGCGTTTCAGAGTTATCTAGGCTTGCCGCCGATTCCGGTGCCTGAGTTTGCAACAACCGTACCTATTGAAAGCGCGGGCTGCGACCCCGAGACAGGGTCCTGTCTGCCCTAGCGGCTGACCAGAAGGATTATATTTATGGCTGTATCTTTACTGCTAGCATCCAACGACGAAACTTTCCGCGAGATGATTCGGGAGCAATTGCTCAATATCCCCGATGCCCGTGTGGTGGGCGAATTTCCGGAAGTAAACCAAAACCTCTATATTCGGGTGTTGCAGGAAGTCGAACGGCATCCGGATGTCGCGCTAGTAATGGATCTCGCCGGCGACCCCGATGCGAGCCTAAAGGCGTTGCAGAAGGTGAAGCAGGCCATTCCCGATCTCTACGTGATTGCGTCGAGCTACACCTCGGACGGTGAAAACGTCATCATGACAGTGCGTGCGGGCGCTAACGACTTTCTGGTGCAACCCGTGAAACGGCTGGATTTTCGCGACGCCATGGAGCGCTTAGAGCGTACACCCCGACGCGTCTCCACGGGCGGTAGTCGGCTTGGCAAAGTTTATACGTTTCTGGGGACGAAGGGAGGCGTTGGCACTACGACGTTGGCCGTCAACTTCGCGGGAGTCCTTGCGCAGCGAAAGCAACAAACCGTGCTCATCGATCTCGATTGGACAGGCAACGATTGCGCCATGCAGATTGGCGCCCAACCCCAGTACACCTTACAAGAGGTCGGCGAAAATTTGGACCGTATGGATCAGGCACTATTCGAGGGCTTCGTCACCCGCGATCCGTTGGGTTTCTACTTGGTAGGTCCCCCGGACTCCCTGGAGAACGCTGGCTACTTTTCGGAACCGATGTTTCGAGACTTCACAACCTTTCTGGTAGAAAAATACGAGTCCATCGTGGTGGATGCTGGCCGGCTGATCAACACGGAGTTAGTGCTGGGTGCGTTGCAAGTGTCGAACCAAATCTTTGTGGTGACCACGCAGGAATATCCGACCATTCGCAACGCCCAGCGATACATGAGCTTCCTCATGCGCATGGGCTTCAATCAGGATCAGATCAAAGTAGTGGTCAATGAGTACTCGAAGAAAAGCGGACCCGGCTTAGCTTCGCTCGAGCAGATCAAACAGACGCTGAATCAGCCGGTGTTCTACGGCATTCCGCAATCAAGCGCTGTTCTGGGTTCCATCAACAAGGGCCGGCCATTTGTGGCAAATCGCGAAGAAGCCGGCGAATTAGACCGCTCATTCCGCGCCTTTGTCGACAAAGTAACCGGCCGCAAAAAGGAAGCCGCCGCTTAGGCGCGCATCATGGGCAGCCGTTCCATTCCTCGCCCGCCGAACAACGCTGACCGCTGGTTTGCGCTCAAAACCCAAGTGCATACGCGCCTGCTGAATACCATGTCCGCAGATCAATTGCGCGGCTTGCGCAAAGATGGCATGCGCGACCAGATCGGTAACATGGTGGAGCGCCTGGTGGGCGAGACCGGCACGCCGATGACGATCAGCGAACGGGAAAAGCTGATCGAAGAGATTCTCGACGAGGTCTTTGGACTTGGTCCCTTGGAAGCCTTGTTCAAAGACGCGACCATTTCCGATATCTTAGTCAATGGCTTTGACTCCGTGTATGTGGAACGCAACGGCATCATGCAGGAGACGAGTGTCCGGTTTAAAGATCAGGCCCACGTGCGACTCATCATTGACCGCATTGTTTCCAACATCGGCCGACGCATCGACGAATCTTCGCCAATTGTTGACGCTCGACTGGGCGATGGATCGCGTGTCTGCGCAGTTATTCCTCCCATTTCGCTGATTGGGCCAGTGATGTCCATTCGCCGTTTCGGCAAGAAGCTACTCTCGACCGATGATCTGGTGCGCAACGAAACTTTTACTCAGGGGATGATCGACTTCCTCTCCGGTTGCGTCCAGGCGCGCCTCAACATTGTAATCTCGGGCGGCTCAGGCTCGGGAAAGACGACCATGCTCAATACGCTCTCCCGCTTTGTACCGGAAGAAGAGCGAGTCGTCACCATCGAAGATACGGCCGAGTTACAACTGCAGCAGTCCCACTTAGTGCGGCTGGAAACGCGGCCGATGAACATTGAAGGTGCTGGCGAGATCTCACAACGGGACTTAGTGATCAATGCCTTACGTATGCGCCCTGATCGCATTGTGATCGGCGAGTGCCGTGGCGCCGAGGCCATGGACATGATGCAGGCCATGAATACGGGCCACGACGGCTCGATGACCACCTGCCATGCCAATACCGCCCGCGATGCTTTCTCGCGACTCGAAACGATGGTTATGATGGCGTCCTCCGCGATTCCGGACCGAGTAATTCGACAGATGCTGGCGTCGGCTGTGCAGATCGTCATTCAAGTCGCGCGGCTCACCGACGGCACCCGAAAGATCCTCTCTATTAGCGAAGTACTTGGCGTAGACGATGACCAGGTAGTGATGGAACATGTCTACGTTTTTGATCGCTCTGGCGTCGGCAAGACCGGCAAGGCGCTCGGCACCTTCCGCGCCACCGGCCACATTCCCCAGTTACTCGGCCGTTTGAAGGCCTACGGCGTGCAGCTTCCACGCTCCATCTTTAGCGAAGTTCACGAGGTGAAGGAGCGCTAAGATGCTAGGGACTTTTCTCTTATGCCTCGTCTTCTTTTCCGTGGCCGGTTGGCTAGCGGCGCACTACGTGTGGCGCATTCCTCAACGCCAGGAAGAGGAACGGCTCAATGTCCGCATGCGTGAGTTACGCGCGCGCGCAGCCGTGCAGCGTCAGCGGACCGGGGGCGACTTACTCCGCCGCGACAGCGTGGGTACCTTTTCTTTCGCCACTTTCCTCGATTGGGTGAAGCCGCTCAAGCGATTGCAGCAGATCATCGAGCAGGCAAACTTGAAATATCGCGCCACCGATGTCTTCACAGTCTCGGTAATTCTGTTCGTACTTATCTTTGCGCTGACCGGTTTATTCATCGGTTATTGGCCCATCAAGCTAGCTTTCGCGTCGGTAGTGGCCGCTATCCCGACGATGTACATCATGTGGAAGAAGTCGGCGCGGCTTGGTAAGTTTGAGCACATGTTGCCCGAGACGATTGACTTATTCAACCGCTCGATGAAGGCCGGACACAATATTCAGGGCGGCTTGGAGACGATTGCCAGCGAGACGTCCGATCCGGTCCAAATGGAGTTCAAAAAAGTGATGGAGGAATTAGCCCTGGGCGCTCCCACCGAAGAGGCGCTGCATCACTTGGGCGACCGCATACCGTTGATCGATCTAAAGTTCTTCATTACCGGTCTGATCTTACAACGGCAAACCGGCGCCAACATGGTCGATATGCTGGAGAATTTGGCGATGCTAATTCGCGAGCGCCTGAACCTGGCCGAGAAGCTCCGCGCCGGAACGGCGTCGCAGCGATTCTCTGCTGCCTTAGTGTGCTCCATTCCGTTGGTAATCTTCGTTATTTATTGGTTCCAGAAACCAGAATACGTGGCGTTGCTGATCGAGGACGAGACGGGTAACATGATCCTCACCTACGCGATCATTTCGGAATTGATCGGGATCTTAGTCATTCGCAAGATCGCGAGCCCCAAGTTCTAACGCCATGCTGACGTCGATTCTATTTTTTCTGGCATTCGGGTTCGCGGCCTGCGCCATCGCGTGGTCGGCCGTGCAACTTTTCACTGTACAGGAAGATCCCCTGGACGAGCGAATGGCCCAGTTGCGTGTCTTTAATACCACGGCTCCCATTGAAGGTGTGGGCCAACGCCGGCGCAGCAGTGGCGGTGGTTTCTGGAATCAGCTCCTCTACATCGTGTCAAGATTCGGCGGTGAGGAGTGGATCCGCGACGTAGAACGGGAACTCCGCGCGGCCGGTCTTCGCAAGCCAGCGTCGGCGGCTTACTATATTTTTGGGCATAGTCTCTTTTTCGTTATCTGCGTCGGCGGCATGCTGTTTTTCCAGCGAGATAACCCCATCTCCAATGCTTTTGGCGGTTTAATCGCCGCGTTCATTATCGGCTGGCTCGTACCGAAGCAGGTCCTGGGCCGCCTGGCCAAACGCTATAAGGCGAAGCTGCAGGAGGCCTTGCCCGATACCATCGACTTATTGGGCATCGTGCTCGGCACGGGCCTCGCGCTCGACCAAGCCATGGTTCGAGTAAGTGAAGAAATGCAGTTCATCTATCCGGAACTGGCTAATGAATTCTACACCGTAGTGATGCAAGTGAAAGCCGGGCAGGACCGCGCCAAGTCCTTTAACCAGTTAGTCCGGCGAACCGGTATCGATGATATCAAAAGCTTGGCGGCCATGATCATCCAAAGCGAGCGTTTTGGTACTTCCCTCTCGCATGCACTGAAGGTTTACGCCTATGCTCTGCGGAT
>JAYVRS010000122.1:0-8188 GCA_043776185.1 Bryobacteraceae bacterium
AGCGTCGGCCTGGTTCGGCTGCACCAGTGAGCGGACCACGCGCGGATCGTCGAGCCGCAAGCCGCCCATCGGCGAGGCGAGCTTGGCACTATGGCAGCCGTAACATTTGGCGGCCAACAGGGGACGGACGTTAGTTTCGAAATAGTCCACGCCCGGATCGCCGAAAAGCGGTATCAGGACCACAAAGAAGCCTGCGATTCTCACGTGCTTAGCATATCGTGTACCGAAGGAGATCGTTTAAGGCGAGTTCATGGGGAAGCTTCCTATCGCCTGCGAGCGCGCTTGGTGAACCGCACTGGTACTTTTGCTGGGAAGTCGAGTAACGCAAAAAGCCATCCGCGGAACGGATGGCTTTGCCGGCTGCGAGAGGGAAAGAGGCTAAGCGCCGGTCTTCTTTTCCATTTTGTCAGTCTTCTCCATCTTGTCCATCTTGTCTTTAGATTTTTTCCTCTTCTTTTCCATCTTGCCGGACTTATCCATCGTGTCCGATTTTTCCATCTTGTCTTTCTTCTCCATTTTGTCGTCAGCGGAGTAAGCCGCGACAGCGAGAGCTAGAATCAGGGCAATATGTTTTATCATGTGAATTCCTTTTCTTTAAGTGGTTAGTGGTTTACAGGCCGGCGTACCAGTCGTAACCGCGCTCGTGCCAATAGTCTTTCGGACGTTGGGCGGTGAACTGGATCGTGCCGATCCGTTTGATATTTTTGATTCCGTACTTGACCGGAATCACCAGGCGCAAGGGAGCGCCGTGCTCAGGGGTAAGTGGTTGCCCATTCATTTCCCAAGCCAGCAGCGCCTGCGGGTGCAGAGCGCTCTCAAGATCGAGGCCGACATAGTACAGCTCGTCGGGGGTTTTTAGACTTACATACTCTGGAGCGTTAACCGGGGCGATGTTACTAAGGGCGGTGCCCTTCCAACTAACAATTTCGCTCCAACCCTCCACACACATCAGCTCGGTGGTCATCGTCACCGCAGGCAAGGCCTGCAGTTGGGCCAAGCTCAACATCCGGACGCCGACTGAATCTTCGACGCGCAAGTTCCAGGCGGCCTCCACCTCATCCTCCAATCCGACGACGCCGTTGGCGCGCGGCTCCTTGGCCAAGGCCTTAGAAAAAATGGGAGTAAGACGACGCGCCCCGAGTAACTTCCGGGTGATCCGCTCATTCCACTCGTGGGGACTTACACTCAAGGCTGCCCGAAGCCCCGCCACCACCGCGGCACCCGCAATGCCAAATTTGAGAAACGCCCGGCGGTTATTCACAGCCTGTCACCATGGCGCGGAAGTTAGGCCAACCCGCGCGAATCACCTGGGCCACATGCATGAGAAAGAAACCGACATAACCCACCGTCAGCAGAAAATGAATTGTCCGCGCGTTTTGGTACCCGCCCACCAATTGGTGCAGGAAGGAAAGTTGCACCGGCCGATAGATGGCTAACCCGGTCACCAAGGAACCAAGCCCCATCAGCACCACGCCGGTGTGGGCGAATTGTCGCGCCGCATTGAATTTCGCGACCGGCAGGGGCTCCTTGCGAATCCCCAGATCATGAAGCACCACCTGAAAGGCCTGCTGAAAGGCCCCGCGACCTGGCACCAACTCCCGCCACTCTCCGCTGAAGATGGTGTAGGCCACATAGCAGACCCCGTTGATGGCGAACAGCCACATAAAGAGGAAGTGATACTGCATGCCGTCGGAGAGGCGGAATTCGATATGGGCGCTTTTGTAGAACCAATCCGGAAAGCTGAAAAGGGCGTCGTTGGCCCAATAGATCAGCAGCCCGCTCCAGATCATCAAAGACAGTAACGGAAAGTTCAGCCAATGGAACCATCGAATGGCGAGTGGATGTTTTGCGTTCATCGTTACGAGGGAATGCCGATAGCCCCGAAGTTTATTCCCGTTGACGTTCCGGAACTCGCCGATGGTTAACGGCCTCGAAGGAAATGCCACTTCCACCCCTGGGGCACTGTCGACGTAGGATTGCCCATTGACACGAAGGCTTAGGCACAGATAGACTACCCATAGATAACCTATGCCTAAAACTGAGATGCCTTCCGGAGCCCTCGTGCTGCTCATTCTTCGCGTGCTTCACTCTGGTTCACTACACGGCTACGCCATTGCGCAGCGGATCCATTTGCTCTCCGCCGAAGTGCTGCGCGTAGAGGAAGGGTCGCTCTACCCGGCCTTGCAAAAGATCCTGTTGAAAGGCTGGGTAACGGCCGAATGGGGCATCTCTGAAACGAATCGAAAAGTGCGTTTCTATCAGCTTACGAAGGACGGTAAGCGGCGGTTGGAGGCCGAACTCTCCGAGTACGACCGGGTGAGCGACGCCATTCAGGCCGTCTTGCGCGGCGCCTAAGGAGCACACCTTGAAAGAACTTTTCCGCCGCATGAATTACCTATGGCGTCGCCGCCGGCAAGACGAGGAGTTGGCTGGTGAATTGGAATTCCATCGCGAAATGGCGGCCCGTGAAGGTCGTGCCAACTTAGGCAACGCGCTGCGGCTTCGCGAAGAGTCGCGCGACGCCTGGGGCTGGACCGGGCTCGACCGATTCGCGCAGGACTTGCGATATGCCGCGCGTTTGCTGAAGCAATCGCCCGGTTTCTCGAGCGCCGCCGTGCTGATGCTTGCCCTGGGTATTGGCGTCAACGTCGCGGCGTTCGGCTTCTTCAACCTGGTGATCTTTAGCCCGCTGCCCGTGCGCGACCCGGACTCGATTCTCAGCTTTCAGCGCCGTGCGCCCCAAGGCTACGCCTCGGACCTGCCCTATCCCGTGATGGTTTTCTATCGCGATCACAGCCGCACGCTCTCCGCGGTGCTGGCTTTGCATTCCGCGGGATTGGCCATCGAGGGCGCGGAGAAGCCGGCGAAGGTCCATTTTGTGACGCCGAACTATTTCAGCGAGCTAGGGGCGGCCACTCAGCTGGGACGGTTACTGAGTCCCAGGGGTGACGACGGTCCCGTCGTCGTCCTCAGCCACGGTTTCTGGCAGCGCCATTTCGGGGCCGATCCGCTCATCATCGGGAAGACGATGCAGCTCAATCGGCAGGCGGCCACCGTCATCGGCGTGGCCGCCCATGAATTCAGTGGACTCAACCTAAATCCAGTTGACTTATGGATGCCCATCACGCAGCAGCCTCAATTCATGGGCGGTAGCCACTTACTCACCACTTACTCCGCCACTACCACCGGAGTGGAAATGTGGGGCCGTCTGCGACCAGGAATGACGCCGAAGATCGTCGAGGATGAGTTGAAGCAGTTAGCGGCGGAGTTACGCCGGCAACATCCACTCGATATTTGGGATAACGAGAGCGTGGCCAGCGAGCCCGGAGGGTACGTCAAGTTAAATGGGGCGGGCCAACGCGGCACCGGCACGCCCGCCAGCGGACGGCAGAAGCTCCTCCCGATATTCATCCTGGTCAGCAGCCTGGTTTTGCTGATCCTGGCCGTCGCCTGCGCCAACCTGGGCAGCTTGCTGCTCGCTCGCGGTGTCGCCAGACAGCGGGAGATCGCCATCCGTGTGGCAGTCGGGGCCGGCAGTGGTCGGCTTATCCGCCAACTCTTCACCGAGAGTCTGCTGCTGGCCCTCCTCGGGTCTACTGCCGGCCTGGCTCTCGGTTACGCAGTGCTGCGTGGAATGGTGCGGTTTACCGAAGCGCCTGAATGGTTAAACCCCACGCCAGACTGGCGGGTAGTGGCCTTTGCCGTCGCGATTGGTTGTGCGTCCGCCTTGGTGTTCGGGTTGGCTCCGGCCCTGCAGGTGGCACGTCAGCGTCATCGGGCCACGGCCGCGCGGCAGTTACTCATTGGGGCGCAGGTAGCCGCCAGTTGCGTCTTACTGATTGTGGCCGGTTTGTTAGTCCGGGCGCTTAATCACGCGGTTTCCATGCATCCCGGTTTCGAGTACGAAAGGGTCGTCTCGATCGCCCCGGATCTGGCCTCCCACGGTTACACTTCCGCTAAAGCAAGAACGTATCTGGAAACCGTTCTGAGCCAGACGCGGGCGCTGCCGGGCATCGAATCCGTGACGCTCGTCTCTAACGCTCCGCTCGGCAATCGCACCGAGGTGATGCAACTCAGAGTGGATGACCGCACGACGGGCATTCATATCAACCGCCTTGACTCGGCGTACTTTGCCACCATGAAGATCCCTCTCCTCCGCGGCCGCACGCTGTTGCCGAACGAGACGAACGCCGTCGTCGTGAGCGCGTCGTTGGCGCACATTCTTTGGCCCGGACAAGACCCCATCGGCAAGCCGCTCCCAGTGGGAGAAGACGCGGCGGGAGTGCCGGCCACGCGGCCGGTAGTCGGTGTAGCGGGCAACGCTCGCACCGGCGCGCTGAACGATCCAGACGCCGTGGAAGCGTATTTTCCGATCGAAGCCGAGAGTTGGCCGTCGCTGTTGGTCTTAGCGAAAACGACCGGACCGCCCGAGGCCCTGGTGCCTCAAGTAGCTTCGATCGCCAAGGCCATCGATCCCCAGATCTTTCCCGAAGTCCAAACCCTCACGAGTTCCTTCCGCCGGAAGCTGCAAGGAACGGAGCGGAGCGCCATGGCGATTAGCCTGCTAGGCTTCACGGCGCTGGCCTTGGCTTCGATCGGCATTGTGGGTCTGGTGACTTACGCCGTTTCGCACCGGACCAAAGAGATCGGTATTCGCATGGCACTGGGCGCGCGCCCGGCCCAGGTGGTGGCGGCTGTACTGCGTCAATTCTCGCGCCCCGTAGCCATTGGCTTAATGGTGGGCGTGGGTGTGGCGGCCGGTCTATCGCAACTGCTGCGTCGCGAAACTACGGCATCAGCCCCCTGGACCCCGTCTCGTATGTCGTCGCCGTCGGCCTATTCACGATCACCGCCACATTGGCTGCCTGGTGGCCAGCCAGACGCGCCCTACGGATTGACCCGCTGCATGCGCTGCGCTACGAATAGGTTGTCCTCTTCAGCCTAGACCGCGTACCCTAATCGGGGCCATCTACGATATACTGCTCCAATCAATTTTGTTTGGGGAAGGGGCAGTTTATGAACCGATGTGTCGCCAGGTATCTCCTGGTGTGTTTTGCTTCCGTGGCGATTGCTTCAGGTCAGGAGACGCGTTCGATGTTGTTCGGCCGCGTGCTCGATCCGCAAGGGGCGGCTATTGTCGGCGCTAAAGTGCTGGTTCGTAATGCCGAGACTGGTGTCTCGATCAGCCTTACCACCAATAATACCGGCTACTACGAAGCCAATCTACTATTGCCGGGCCTCTACGAACTGGTGGCGGAGAACCCAGGATTTAAGCGGCTGCTCCGCAAGGGTGTCACGCTTCCCGTTTCCTCCCGCTTAGAGGTGAACCTGTTAGTGGAGGTGGGTGGCGTCACCGAAACCGTTTCCGTAACAGCCGAGGCGCCATTGCTCGAAACCAACGCTGTCAGCTCCGGTCGGGTCATCGACAATAAGTCACTCATGGAGTTGCCGGTGATGGGTAACTCGGCCATGTTACTCGTCAAATTGGCACCGGGGATTCAAACCGGCGGTGTGAACAACTACTTGGCGCTGCATTCCAACGCTGGCGGTTCGGACTATTCGGTCGGCGGAAACATCGGTGGCAACTCCTGGACTTTGGATGGGTCACCCAACCAAGGCCCCGGTCGCCGCACGGCTTACTTACCCTATACGGATGCGGTCGCCGAATTCAAAGTGGAGACCAATAACTTCGACACGGGCATCGGGCAATCCACCGGAAGCGCGATCTCGATGATTTCGAAATCGGGCTCCAACGACTTTCACGGCACCGCCACCTGGCAGCATTGGCAACAACGATGGCAAGGGACGCCGTTCTTCGTAAAACAGGCCTATTTCCGCCGCATCGCCGCGGCGGACGCCGCGGGCAATAGTAACTTGGCTAGCCAGTTGCGAGCCACCGATAAGCAGCCGACAGGCCGTTCCAATAACTGGGGCGCTTCGGGTGGTGGGCCGGTGATTATTCCCAAGATATACAATGGCAAGAATCGGCTGTTTTGGTTTTTCACTTACAACGCCTTTAAGGATGTGAAGGTGGAAGATGCCTCGCAGTTCAACCGGACGGTGCCTAGTTTGAAGGCCCGCGAAGGTGACTTCAGCGATATGCTCCTGATTCCCAATGGCAGCCGGTACGTCGTACACGACCCCACTTCCATCGCGCGAGATCCGGGTCGCCCAAATAACTTCGTGCGCACCCCTTTCCCAGGCAATATCATCCCGAAGAGCCGGTTCGCCAATCCGGCTTCCGACGCCATTCTGAAGCTTTACCCGAGTCCTAATGTACCGATCCCGGCGGGTCAGGATCCGGTGAACAACTACCTGGCGTCGCAGACACCTTATAACTGGGACTATTTCGCTTATTCCAATCGCATGGACTATCAGATCAGCGATAAGTGGCGGATGTTCGGACGTTGGTCGATCAATAATTTTGGCCCCGAAGATCGCGGCGATTGGACTTACGAGACGGCCCGCGGGTTGAATCTGGGAGGCTTGGTCCGTAATAACAAGGGCGGCAATGTGGACCTCGTTTACACGCAATCGCCCACCACCCTGTGGAATGTGAATCTAGCTATGAATCAGTTCCGTGAGCTGAGCATTCAGCCGAAAGCCCGTGAGTACAAGCCTTCCACCATCGGCTTGCCCGCCTATCTGGACGCCCAAGCGGGCGACTTGGCGCAACTGCCGCAATTGGCCATCGGCGGTTACACCACGATTAGCCCTGGTGGCTTAAGCACCCCGACTCGGACGCGCCAGATGACTGCCAAAGTCGAGGGCACCTTCATCCGCCGGAATTGCCGGGAGCCACTTGATGCAGCCACTTGATGCCGGGCATGACTAAGGGAGGAGCAAAGCCTCAAACCGGCAGGGCAAGCGGAGGCAAGGCAGCCGCAAGGCCGTCAGGACCGCCACAAAACTGAGCCACAGGGTTACAGAGCGCTACGGGGCAGGGTATTAGCTGGCTAGGGGCAACAAGAGCAAGGAAAATCGACCTATCCGGGCGGCGACCCAGCTCTCAGCGTCACCACCGGACTAACCCAAGCCGCCCGGTTATAGGGCACCGCCCGCCGCCCCGCATTGCGCCGGACCTCCTCCTCGGGACCATCCAAAAACTCCGTCCAAGCCTCCGCCGCCCCTGCCAGATTGCCGGGTGGATTGCCAAATAAATGCCGCCAGACGTCCAAGCAAAGTACGCCGCCAGCATCCTTCCCCGCGCAATGCGCCCGAGCGCTGGACCACTTCCAATCCGTCGCCTTCCTCGCCATCCGAGCCCGCACCGGGTTGTTCTCCAAATACCGCAAGAACATCTTGAAGCCCGCGCCAACTAGGCACTCCGCATCAAAACGAGGCGTCCAGTTCACCGGCCCCGCCCGCCGGTAAGGAGAATACATCTTACGAGCTCGTCGCCCATACAAAGTCAACGGCGCCAACAACTTCCAGGGCTCCTTCTGATATCTCCGATTCAAATAACGCGAATAAACACTCTGCATATCGCGCATCAAATTCGAGATCGAATCGTCCGAAGAGGCCTCGAAAATCCAATGCCCATGATTGTGCATTAAGCACCAACCGTGAATATTGACGCCATGCCGAGCCGAATACTTCGCCATCAAATCCAGCGCCTTCTGGAAATCCTGATCGTCCCGATAAACCCACTGGCCCTGATTACCCCGCTGGGTCACGCCATCGAGCTGCTGCGGCCGAAAATCACGAACCGCCCGCATCGCGAGTTCCAAAAACAAAAGTCTTCATACGTATAAGTAGATTTCGCGAGCCATTCCGTTCGAGGCTGGTGGTCACCCCGGGTTCCGGCGAGCGGTCGCGGGTTTGAGTGGTGAGTGAGGAGGTTCTCTACGCTCTGCATCTGGGTGGCCGATGCGTCCGTGCGCGCAGTGTGGGACTCCAAGTGCAGAGGATGACCGTGATACGTGTCCCTCCGGGTTAGATTTCAGAAGCGCTTCGACCTGATTCGACGCTGTTCCAAAAAATCGAAAATGTCACCGGCCGATAAACCGAACTTACGAAAGTTTGGTAATCGCCAGCCGCGATCTCAAGGCACGTCACGTCGCCGCGCGGCAGCGTCCGAGCTAGCGGTGCGAACGGCCTCGGATTGGCGGTTTCGGTGAACCCTGCGAGTCTTAAGACCGCTTCCGAGGGCAGCAGTGAGCTGGGTCTGGGACCAAATGTGCTCGTG
>JAYVRS010000123.1:0-2491 GCA_043776185.1 Bryobacteraceae bacterium
GACCGCATGGATGAGACTTACGACATCATCCGGTCGGTGCGCGACCAGCGCTTCCGGTACATTCGGAATTACCAGCCGGGCAAGCCCTATGCGCAGTACATCGCCTATATGGACGAGATGCCGATGCTGCGCGAGATGCGGCAACTGCATGCGGCCGGCAAGTTGGAGGGAGCCCAGAAGCTGTTTTTCCGGCCGGAGAAGCCGGTGGAAGAGCTGTTCGATTCGACCAACGATCCGCATGAGGTGAACGATTTGGCGGGCGACGCTCGCTATGCGGGGGAGCTGAAGCGGCTGCGACTGGTGCATGAGCGATTCATGAAGGAGACCGGTGACATGGCGCTGTTGCCGGAAGAGAAGTTGTTGGAGCGGATGCGTCCGGGGGGTAAGTGGGCGACGACCGCCACGCCCACGATCACGGTGGCCGCAGGGTTGGTGACGGCGCGTTGCAGTACGCCGGGAGCCTCTGTCGCTTACACGCGGGATGGGTCGCGTTGGCTGCTGTATACGAAGCCGTTGCCGGCGGGAGGGAAGCTACGCTTCAAGGCTTGCCGGATTGGCTATCTGGATTCGGCCGAAGTAACGTCAGAATAGTAGGCATATGAAACTGGGCGAAATTGCGGCGGCGCTGGGCGCGAGTCTGGATGGCGATGGGGAGATCGAGATTTCGGGCGTGGCGTCGTTGGAGCAGGCGGGGCCCGGGCAATTGACGTTTCTGGCCAATCCGAAGTACGCGCCGAAGGTGCGGGGGACGCTGGCGGTGGCGATCATCGCGGCGGGCCCGATGGAGGGCTTGGCGACGCTGGTCTCGAAGAACCCGTATCTCGATTTCGCCAGGGCCTTGGCGCTTTTCTATCAAGCGCCCCGGCCCGCGCCCGGCATTCATCCGCTGGCCTCGATTGCCGATTCGGCCGTGGTGGGCGAGGGGGCGGCGATCGGGCCCTTTGCCGTGGTGGGCGAGGGCGTGCGGATTGGGAGCCGGGCGGTGATTCATCCGCATGTGACGATTTACCAGGGCGCGCGGATTGGCGACGACTTTCTGGCGCACTCGCATGCGGTGGTGCGCGAGTTTTGCGTGGTGGGGCATCGCGTGACGCTGCAAAACAATGTAGTGATTGGGGGCGACGGCTTCGGCTTCGCCAAGGATGCGGAGGGTCGCCATCACAAGATTGTGCAGAGTGGGGTGACGGTGCTGGAGGACGACGTGGAGGTGCAGTCGCTGACGTCGATTGACCGGGCGACGGTGGGCGAGAGCCGGGTGAAGCGCGGGGCCAAAATCGATTCGCTGGTGCAGGTGGGCCACGCCTGCGTGGTGGGCGAAGACAATATTATCTGCGCGCAAGTGGGGCTGGCGGGCAGCACGATTCTGGGGAAGAGCGTCCTGCTGGCCGGGCAGGTGGGGGTGTCCGGGCACCTGACGATTCACGATAACGCCGTGGTTTATGCGCAGAGCGGCGTGGGGCACGACGTGGATCCGGGGCGCATTATTTCCGGCTCGCCGGCGTTTGACTATCGCGAATGGCGGCGATCGGCGATGGCCTTTCCGAAACTGGGTGAACTGGTGCGCCTGGTGCGACAATTGGAAAACCGCATTGCACAGTTGGAGAGCCCCTCCTCTGAGCCAAAGGATAAAGCATGAGCGAAGCCGGTTACCGTCCACCCCTTTCTTACAAAGACCCCAGTTTTCTAGACCGGTCAGAAGCGCGATCGGTGCGCATTCTGTCCGAGTATCTGCAGCCGCTGAGCGTGTTGCGGAAGCAACGAATTCACGACACCATCGTCTTCTTTGGGTCGGCGCGAATTCAAGAGACCGGCCCGATGGCGCGTTACTACGAGGAGGCCCGGGAATTGGCTCGTTTGGTAACGAAATGGTCGGATGGATTGCACGAATCCACGCGTCGCTTTGTGGTGACGACGGGCGGTGGACCGGGCATTATGGAAGCGGCGAATCGCGGCGCGATGGACGCCGGCGGTAAGTCGATTGGCTTGAATATCGCTCTGCCGTTCGAGCAGCATCCGAACCCGTATATCAGTCGCGAACTTACGTTTGAGTTCCATTATTTTTTTATGCGCAAGTTCTGGTTTGCGTATTTGGCGAAGACGCTCGTGGTGTTTCCCGGTGGCTTCGGCACATTGGACGAACTTACCGAGATACTTACTCTCCTGCAGACCAAGAAACTCGATAAGAAGATGCTCATCATTTTGTATGGTTCGGACTTTTGGAAGAAAGTGATTAACTTCGACGCCTTGGTGGAATTCGGGATGATTAGCGCTGAGGATCTGCAACTGTTCGAGTGGGCTGACGATCCGGTGAGCGCGGTCAAGATCATTCAGGACCGTTTAACAGAGTGGTATCTCACGCCCGACTCCGCTTTGCCCAAGGCCGAAGAAAAGACGCCGGCTATCTCCAATACGCGTAACTAGTGATTTGACTTCATGAATCATGGCCACGCCTTACGTCCTGCCGCCGCCGCCTCGCCGAACGTCTGGGTGG
>JAYVRS010000124.1:0-2487 GCA_043776185.1 Bryobacteraceae bacterium
GAGTCGGGCGGCAACAAGCTCTTCCTGCTCGATACCAACATTCCCGAGAACGCCACCGAGGAGATCCGGAACATCACCGAGAACCTCTACGGCGGCGACCATGGCACGCGCATCAAGCAGGAGATCGTGCTGGGCATTGGCGGCCTGCGCGCCCTCAAGAAGATGGGCTATCTGCCCACGGTGTTCCACATGAACGAAGGGCACGCCGCATTCCTGGCTTTGGAACGTATTCGCGACTTGATGGACGAACACAAGCTAAGTTTCGCCGAAGCACTCGAAGCAACGCGCGAAAGCAACATTTTCACCACCCACACGTCCGTGCCGGCCGGCATCGATCTTTTCGACGGCTCGCTAGTCTGGGACCACCTGAGCCGCTTCTGCAACGAAGGCAAAATCACGCCCGAGCAGCTGTTTAGCCTGGGGCGCAAGGTGGGCGGCGATACGAACGAAAAGTTCTCGATGGCCGTCACCGCCATGCACTGTGCGGCGTTCCGCAACGCGGTCAGCATTCTGCATGGCGCCGTCTCACGCGACATGTGGGGCGGCCTGTGGCCCAACTTGCCTACCGACGAGGTGCCGATCACCGCGGTGACCAATGGCACCCATCTGCCTTCCATGCTCAATGGCGACCTCGCCACCGTCTTTGACAGCTACCTGCAGCCCGACTGGCGCGACCGTCATCAGGAGCCCGGCATTTGGGCTCAAGTGGACGAGATCCCTTCCTCCGAAATCTGGGAAGCGCATCGCAGACGCAAAAAGCAGCTTTCGATTTTCGTGAGAGAGCGCGCTGCTTTGGGCGCTCGTAAGCGCCACGCCTCGGCCTCCGAAATCCGGCGCATCGAGGAAGGCTTCGATCCCGAAGTCTTCACCATCGGCTTCGCCCGCCGGTTCGCCACCTACAAGCGCGCCACCCTGCTCTTCCGCGACCCGGAACGCTTGAAGCGCATCCTCCTCAGTGCGGACCGCCCCGTGCAGATCGTCATCTCCGGCAAGGCGCATCCGAAGGACACGCCCGGCAAGACGTTTATCCGTGAAATCGCCCAACTCTCGCGCGATCCGGAACTGCGCAACCGCGTCGTCTTCCTCGAAAACTACGGCCTGCGGATCGCCAAGGAGATGGTGCAAGGCGTCGACCTCTGGTTGAACACGCCCCGCCGCGGCGAAGAGGCTTGCGGTACCTCCGGCATGAAAGCGGCGCTCAACGGCGTGCTGAATTTGAGCATCCTCGATGGCTGGTACGACGAAGCCTATGAGGACTCCGGCGGCTGGGCCATCGGTGGCCGTGACGACTACCGTGAGGATCAGGACGACCTGCACGCCCTCGACATCTATTCCACGCTCGAAAACGACATCTTGCCCCTGTTCTACCGGCGCAACGATGACGGCGTTCCCGAAGCCTGGGTGGATCGCATGAAGACTTGCCTCAAAAACATGAGCCCGCGCTTCAACGCCCAGCGCATGATTGAGGATTACACCACCCGGCTCTATCGCCCGGCCCACGCCGCTTTCGAGCAAATGCGCAGCGGCACCTTTCAGCTGGCCCGCCAACGGGCGCAGTGGGACACCAAAATTCAAAGCGCCTGGGATCGCGTGCAGATTCGCGAAGCCGGCCCGGTGACGTCGCAGAAAGAGTTGACGGCCGGCGAGTCGATCGCCGTGCGCGCCATAGTCGACCTGGCCGGCCTTGAGCCCAAGGACGTCCGCGTCGAAGTCGCCGTGGGCCGCATCGGCCCGGATGGCCAACTGCAGTCCACCCGGATTGCAGCTCTCGCGCCCACCGAAACAAAAGATGGCCTCCATGTTTTTACCCAACAACTGGTACCGGAACTGATGGGCCGCTTGGGTTATGCCTTCCGCATTAGTCCCAATCAAACCGAAGATCCCTTGCGGCGTCAATGCCAAGGTCGTATGAAGTGGAGCTAGCCCGCAGCGCTAGCCGTGGCGCGCGAGCCGTCCGCCTGCGGCCGAGTATGGTACTTCCCCCTAAAGTTCTCGCTGGATTTGTCCGAAGGAACATGCTATAAGGGTAACGTCCTAAGTTCATTTCTGGTCATTCCAGCGCGATCTTTTCACGCACCAATCCCCCCACAGT
Source organism: Bryobacteraceae bacterium (assembly GCA_043776185.1). Taxonomy (GTDB): domain Bacteria; phylum Acidobacteriota; class Terriglobia; order Bryobacterales; family Bryobacteraceae; genus JALHNI01. The sequence continues at coordinate 2,093 of JAYVRS010000124.1, forward strand.
TTCTTGGGACTTTGCACGTTCTGTGAAACCGAATGGTCGTGAAAAAGCTTGGTGAACGAAACCATCAATCACTTGCGGCCAGAACTGTAACAGGTAGTCTTTAGACCAATTTTCCAGTCCCCAAAACACGTTAGTTGCAAGAACCCGCTACCAGATCTCTGGGAAAACCGCCGGGCCGGACTGGAATCCGCAAAGGGAGCATCTTTTCATGGATGACGACCGTAAATACCGCCAGAATGGCTATCAGGACCGCGGCTTCGACCGCGGTGGCGATCGTGGTTTCGACCGTGAACGTCCCAAACCGCAGGGCCCTCGCCCCTCCATCGACATCACCGGCCCCCGTTTGCCGCGCATGGTGCAAACTGTCACCGCCTCACGCTGTTACAGTTGTTCCA
>JAYVRS010000125.1:0-2485 GCA_043776185.1 Bryobacteraceae bacterium
GCGGCCACGCCGTCGCCGGCGTCGCCGCCACCAGCGCGCAGGCCGCTGCCGAAATCGCCGCCCTGATTGAAGTGAAATACGAGCCGCTGCCCTGCGTGCTCACCGCGCCGGCCGGCATGGCCGAAGGCGCGCCCCTGCTGCATCACGATCTGCACACCAAAGAGTTCGGGGAAGCCACCAATCATGCGAGCAACGTCGCCGACCACTTCCGGCAGGAGATGGGCAACATCGCCGAGGGCTTTGCCGAAGCTGACGTCATCATCGAACGCGAGTTCACCACGTCCACCGTGCATCAGGGCTACATTGAGCCGCACACGTCGACGGCGCTCTGGAATAACGACGGCCGTTTGCTGGTCTGGACCTCCACGCAAGGCAGCTTCAACGTGCGCGACACCGTCGCCTGCTTGCTCGATCTGCCGGTGGCCGGCGTTCGCGTCACCCCCATGGAGATCGGTGGCGGCTTTGGCGGCAAGATCCCCGTCTACATTGAGCCCGTGGCGGCTTTGCTTTCGAAAAAGACCGGCCGTCCGGTGAAGATCACCATGACGCGGCGCGAGGTGCTGGAAGGCTCCGGCCCCACGCCGGGCTCGTTTATCCGGGTGAAACTGGGTGCCAAGAAGGACGGCACGCTGGTCGCCGCGCAAGCCTACTTGGCCTACGAAGCGGGTGCCTATCCGGGAGCCATGGTGAGCCCGGCGGCCACCTGCGTCTTCGCCTGCTACACCATTGCGAATCAGACCATCGACGGTTACGATGTCGTCGTCAACAAGCCATCCACCGCCGCCTATCGCGCGCCTGGTGCGACCAATGCGGCCTTCGCCACCGAGACCGTGATGGACGAACTGGCCCGCACTCTCAACATCGACCCGTTGGAGCTGCGCCTCAAAAACGCGGCCAAAGAGGGCACCCGCCGCGCGGACGGTGCCAAGTTCCGCCGCATCGGTTGCGTGGAAGTGATCGAGACCATGAAGGCGCATCCGCACTACACCGCGCCGCTGGGCACACCATCGCACGCCACCGCCCAACGCGGCCGCGGCGTCGCCGTCGGCTTCTGGATGAACGCCGGCTTGCCGTCCAACTGCATCCTGAACGTCCACTCCGACGGCAGCGTCGGTTTGATTGAAGGTTCCACCGACATTGGCGGTTCACGCACCTCGATCGCCATGCAGGCCGCCGAAGTGCTGGGCCTGCGCGCCGAGGACATGCGCCCCTCGGTGGTCGACACCGACACCATCGGCTACACGGGCTTAACGGGCGGTTCGCGCACCACGTTCGCCACCGGTTGGGCCGCGCACGACGCGGCGCAAGACGTCCTGCGGCAGATGAAGGAGCGCGCCGCCAAGCTGTGGGCGGTCGATAGCGTCGAGTTCTCGAAAGGCGTCTTCACCTCAGGCGAGCACCATCTCACTTTTGCGGGGCTCGCGGCCCGGGTCAGTGAAGTGGGCCCGCCCGTCGTGGGCTATGGATCGGTGAATCCGAAGGGCGCCGGTGGCTCGTTCGCCGGAGTGATCGTCGACGTCGAAATCGACATGGAGACCGGCAAAACCAGCATCCTGCGCTTCACGGCCGTGCAGGACGCCGGCAAAGCCATCCACCCCAGCTACGTCGAAGGGCAAATGCAAGGCGGCAGCGTGCAAGGCATCGGCTGGGCTCTGAACGAAGAGTATTTCATGAACCCCGAAGGCCGCATGATGAACGCGAGCTTCCTCGATTACCGCATGCCCACCGCCCTCGACGTGCCGATGATCGACACGGCCATCGTCGAGGTCGCGAACCCCGTACACCCTTACGGCGTGCGAGGCGTGGGCGAAGCCAACATCGTCTCGCCCCCCGCCGCCATCGCCAACGCCATCCACGCCGCCACCGGCCTGCGCATGCGCCACTTACCAATGAACCCGCCCAGCGTCATGGCAGCGATTTTGAAGGCGTAGTCTCACCCGCTAGAATGAAGGTATATGGTCCGTCAGCTTGAGGCCGTTTACGAGCATGGAGTGCTTCGACCGTTGGAACCGCTCGCCTTGGGTGAGAGCCAGCGGGTACTCCTAACGTTGGACGATCAGCCTTCGCCGACTCGAGATGCCCATCCCGTCAACGACCGGCAGGACGAATTGCGGTGGTTGGCCAATGAGTCAGGTCCCTATGCGGGTCAGTGGGTGGCGCTCAGCGGCAGTCGTCTGGTCGCCCATGGCACCGACCTTGGACACGTTAGCGCAGCTGCGCACGCTGCTGGCGTCCAACGTCCCTTGCTTACTCATCTCCCTCCCGCGGGCGAGCTACCGTTCGGCGGCTGGTAGGCAATGCCCGCGCTGACGGATGCCATCGCCGCTTACTTCGTAACCGACCACTGATTCCGTTTGAGGAACATGCACGATCCGGAATCCGACAGAAGAAACTCCTTGATCTGCCCGCGGGGGCATCGCCTGATTTCTATTCTCGGAAATCGACTATTCTTTGACTAAGCGAATGCCACAAGTCTACATCCCCG
>JAYVRS010000126.1:0-2479 GCA_043776185.1 Bryobacteraceae bacterium
GATGGACGTTTATTTAGCCGCGGCTTCTTTGGAGAAGAGCGAGGCGACGGCGGAGCGATTGCGGCAGGACTTGGACGCGGGCAAGAACCGTCCTTGGAATGTCTGGGCACTGGCCGTCTTAGGCGGGCGCGGGGTGGCGAGCGACGAGGCGCTGCGGGTGCTGGAACGGCTGCGGCATGATCCGGAGGTGGGGGTCCGCAACTGGGTGGCAGCGGGGTTTTCGCTGCTGGGGCGCGACGAGGGCATCCCCTTCATGGTGGAGATGTTCGGCTCGGACGCCTCGATGGTGGTGCGGGAGAGGGCGGGCTGCGGCTTGGCCGAAAGCGGGTTGTTCCGGCGCGAACAGAGTCAGCTGGCAATCCCCGGATTGCTCGCGTTGATCGCGGATGGCTCAGCCGATCCGACGGCGAGGAAATGGTACTACCAGGCACTGCGCGAGATCAGCGGCAAGGACTTGGGCGAGTCCCCGGCGGAGTGGCAAAACTGGTGGGCGGCTAAGCGCTGATGAGCTCGCGGAAGCGGGCGCAGAAGCGGCGGAATGAATGGGAGTGTTGGCGGGCGAGGTCGAGGTCGAAGGCGGCGGTCAGGCGGGCTTGGTCGATCTTCGGCTTGTAGGTGTGCTTCTCGATCATTTGCTTGGTGAGCCATTCCTTAGCGCCCGAGATTTTCTCGAAGTTCTCGGGACGGGCGAGCGAGGATGAAAGTCGATTCTTGCCGGCTAGAGATTCTGCGGATGCGAGGAACCAGGTTTCAAACTCGACCTCCGCTAACGCGATCATGACCCTCCGGTCAGATCGCGAACTCACGGCGCGTCTCATCAATTGAGGGCCAAGGACGCACGGTGGGTCATCGTCACTGTCCAGGAGAATGAGTATCGCACCGGAAGGGCCAGAGTTATCAGCCGCGCGCTGGACGACGAACTCAATCCCACCGGGCTGAACCAAAGTTGAGCGAGGATTTCGGTCAGGCTGGCTAATTTGTACGTGACCTTTGTTCATCTCGACTAAAAGGCGACGAAGTAGCACCGGAACCGCACTTACTTCACCATGGCCTTCAACGATCGGAACGATTCGTTCGATCATATGTGGCTTAGGAATGAATCGGTGAGGCCGCGGGTTGCGGGCTCAGCATTTCGCGCCGGAGGAGATCTCCGGCCGTTCCAAGCTTCTTTCGCAAGATACTCTTCTGGCGCTCATCGATTGGCCCGATCCGTGTGCCACCCTCATCTGCGGACACAGCAAGCAGTGAATCAATTTCGACGTCGTCGCGATCGAGCAAATCCGAGCTATGGCTCGTCACGATTACTTGCCTGGAAACCGAGGCTTCATTCAGACAATCGAAAAGCACTGCGGCGCCGCCGGGATGCAAGCCCATCTCCGGCTCTTCGATACCCACTAGACTCACCCGTTCGGAACTTTGCAAGAGGGCGAGGAGGATAGCAAGCATCCGGAGTGTTCCGTCCGACATGCTGGAAGCATAGAACGTCCGTTCAGCCTGACCATGGCGTGCGGCCTCAGTAAATTGGAAAGTCACCTTTTCTCCGACATCGGAGTCGAATACCTTTCGGAGCCGGGGAATGGCGACCGAAAGGTATTCGAAAACCCTCTCGGCCCAGCCTGGATGTGACTGGCGCATCATTCGGAAAACAGAAGCTGCGTTCGAGGCATCTGTATTCAACCGATCACCGGAGTCTACATTCTGATGGTCGCGCATTGGAGCAGTAAGCGGGTTATAGAACGCCATGTTAGCCAGACATTGATGCAGGGCATAGAACCAGGGTTGGGAGGCGATGCCAAGATATAGACGGTCGCGCGTTTGCGGAAATGGTCTGGGCCTCATCAACGGCGGGGATAGTTCTATCGAAGCGGATTCAATCCGCACGTATTTCGCCGGCCTTAGTTCAGGGGCGTCGAGAAACTCGCAAGACTCCAGGGCGATCTCGAATGAAGTCTCGGAATTGGCGGCAATCTCAATAAGAAACTCAGCAATCCCCTCTTTCTCCAACTCGAGCGTTAGCTTAATCGAGAAGCGCCCCTCAGGTTTTCGACAAACCGACCGGAACCCCCCACGCACCCGCAAAGCCTGATCCACCGAGGTATTCAGACAATCCGAAACAAACCGCAACGCGTCCAGAAAATTCGACTTGCCGCTTGCATTCGGACCCACCAAAAACATCAGTGGACCCAGCTCAACATCGCAATGCTCGATGCTCCGGTAATTCCGAAGCTCGACGCGGCGAATTATGAAGGGCAGTGCCATCTCAAAACCAGTATCCCCCATAAACACAAAACCCGCCGGACACCCGAAGGTGCCGGCGGGTTTTTGCAGCAAGGAAGGGCGCTGGAAGCGCTTAGTAGTCCATGCCTTCGGGGCCGTGGCCGCCGCCGCCTTGCGGGGCAGCCTTCTTCTCCGGGATCTCGCAGATCATGGCCTCGGTGGTCAGCATCAGGGCGCTGATCGAGGAGCTGTTCTGGAGAGC
>JAYVRS010000127.1:0-2477 GCA_043776185.1 Bryobacteraceae bacterium
AGCGATTCGAGGCCCAATTGCCAGGGGCCGGAAGAGGCGTTAGCGAGTCCGGCGACGTGGAGGAAAGAGTCTTCGAGGATGGTGTCGGAAAGGGCTTGCTGGAGCTGATCGCGGTTGAAGGCAGTGGCATCGAGCAGACCGCGATGGTGGGCGAGGCGCTTTTCGATGACGGGGCGAACCTTGGCGGGATAGTTCCAGATTTCGCGCATGAGCCGGAGGGCGGCGAGGCCGCGCCTTCGACTGGCTTTCCCTTGGCGTGGCAAGCCGGGCACCGCAATTTCCGGCTGATGGCCGCCGACGGCTTTGACGACTTCGGCGGGCATCACGCCGAGGCCATCGTAGAGCGCCCATTGCATCATTGTCAGATCGAAGTAGCCCCGGCCATGAAAGCGGCGCGCCACTTCCGCGCCCAGTGGCATGTCGTAGCGCGCGGCGCGCTGCACCGCGTAGGCGGCATCGCCCACCGCGTCGTTCAACAGGCTCCAGGAGAGTTCGCACACCACGCCCGGCACGGCATCTTTGATATTGGCCGTTGACCAATACCGTGGCATCGCCGCTGTTTGCGGCCAGCCGACGCGCGGCATGCGGGTGACGGGCCGCGCTTGCAATAGCCAGAGATGTTCTCCGTCGTAGGCCCACTCGATGTCCTGCGGATCCTGCCCTTCGCCGAGCGCCCAATGGATGCGCCGCACCTGATGGGCGAGCTTCTCTTCGATCGCGGCCGGCAGCCAGGCGACCTGAGCGGAACCGGGTTCGCGCCGCAGACGTCCGCCGCTACTGCGCCAGGCCATGCGCGCCGGATTGACGCGTCCGCTGACGACGGCGTCGCCCAAGCCTTCGGCGGCATCGATCAGGATGAGGTCGCGGCGACCAGTGGATGGGTCGGCGGAAAAGGCGACGCCGGCGCACTGGGCGTTCACCATCTCGCAGATGACGACGGCGCATTGCACTTCGTCGTCGCGGAAGCCCATGCGCTTGCGATAGGCGATGGCTTCGGGCGTGTGTAACGAATCGAGGCAGCCTTGGGCGGCTCGTTGGACGGCATCCGCGCCTTGGACATTGAGGAAGCTACGATGGATGCCGGCGAAGGAGGCGCGGGCCGAGTCCTCGGCGGTGGCGCTGGACCGGACGGCGACCTTGGCTTGGGTGAGCCCCCAATCGGCGAGCCCTTGGCGAATCGCGGTGAGCGGCGCGCCCACTGGCAGCACGCCGCCGCGCGGGACGCGAAAGCCATAACGGGCCAGCCGGGCGAGGTTGTGCCCTTTGCCACCGCAGACGGCGGCCCCCGCCGCAAAGGCTTCCGGCCAAGTGAGGGTCACTTTTGGGGCCGCTGCTGCTGGCCTACTTTCGAGATTTCGTCCGCCGTCAGCGGTCGCCGGTAGATGGCGATCTCGTCCATCCAGCCGACGTAATTCACTCCCAGCCGAAGCGTCGCCTGGCCGGCGGCCCATGCGAAAGGCTCTTTGATGGGGGAGGTGGCCCCTTGTAAGTGGCCATCCAGATAGAGCTGCGCTTGGCCCGCACTGGCATCGGCACTGGCACCTAGCTTTGAGTAAGTGATGGCTACGTGAGTCCACTTACCGCGGGCAAACGGCGGTTGCTTCACGACGACCAGTCGTTGGTTGAAGGTGGGATTCGTGTCGGGCGGCAGGTTTTGCGGGTTCCAGGAGGTGAGGGCTCCAAAGACGCCGAGGCGAAAGTGCCGCGGCTGGTCATCTTTGGTGAAATCGACCCAGAGAGCGGAGTCGTTGTAAGCTTTATCGGTCAGTTGCAGGGGATCGACGTAGCCGGGTTCGAGGTCCAGGTGGGGGTCAAGTTGGAGGAAGAAGCTGAGGGTGCCCTGCTGGGAAGAGATCTGGCCGGCTTTGAAGAAGACGGCCTGGGTGTTCTTTTTGGTGAAGTGCAAAGCGCCGTTCTCATGCACGACCTGGGTGCCGGCGAGGCCGGCTTTTGCCGCCGTTTTGTAATCGGGCGCGGAGTAAAGCTGAGGGTCGCCGGATGATTTCTCGGCGTGCAGGGACTTATTGAACGTGGCTCGAAAGACGAGGTCGTGGTGGAAGTCGGCGGCGGGCGCCATGAATGCCGCGAAGAGGAGATAGTATCGCACTCTCACAATTTACCGCCGATGGAGGGCGAAGGGAGAGACATGTACGGATTCGGGCGCTTTGCTTCCAAGGGCGTTGGTAGACGAACTGAATGAGGCGGGTGCCGGTCTGGTGCCCGCGCGGAAGAGGAAGATTTGCGTGCCGGGCGCGCCGACCCACTGGTGAGGCTGGGCGACGGGGGGGGGCGGCTCGAAGATGGCGGATTCGAGTTCGAGGGCAGCCGGGAGGTTGAGAAGTTCCCAGAGAGGCGGATACCGAGTGCCCGGCCAATGGGAATCGGCACTGGGAATCGACCCATTCCGGGATTATGTTAACTCTCGCCTCCGGCATTGCAGCGTAGCAGGTTCTGAGTTACTGCTGCGGCAGATAAGC
>JAYVRS010000128.1:0-2477 GCA_043776185.1 Bryobacteraceae bacterium
CACGGGCGACACCCAGCGCCGCACCACCGCGCTCGAGAGGTCATCGCCCGGCGCGCCGCCGCTCTCCGTCAGCTTGGCCACGCCCGTCGCCGCGTCAAGTCCGGCTGAGGCGTTCTGCCAAGCCTTGCCGGTGTAGAACCGAAACGGCACGAAGCTACTGACTCGGCCCGACGCTGGATCGAAGCGCGCTGTTCCATAACGCCACGGGCCGGGGTCCGGTGCGGCGGGGGGCTCCATGCGGGTGTTCCAGAGAGATAGCACTCGCGATAACTCAGCTGGGGAAGGAGGGCGCCCCAGCACTTGGCGATACAGCTCCGGAATATCGCGCGCCCGCGCCGCCACCGCTTGCGCCATTTCGCCCACAAAAGGACTATTCAACAAGAACAAGCCTTGCTGCGGAACCGTCGTCTGATAGCGCTGCGGCGAATGCTGTTCGGGGTCGGCCACGTCAAAAGTCTTGAGCAACGCAAGCGGACGTTCGCGCTCAATGATGCCGTACAACGTGCGCCGCGGATCGGCGGGTAAGGCGACGAGCGAAATTGGCTGGCCGCCGAGTTTGGCATCGAGCCGGTCGGCGACGGCGAGCATGGAATCGCGCAGGGCCTCAAAGTCCAGACGTCGGCGCGGCATGCGCCAAAGGAGTTTATTTTCGGGATCCTTCAGGCGCGCCTCCGGACGATCGAGGCTGGACTGTTGATACGTGGCGGAGAGCACGATGCGGCGGATGAGCCGCTTCATTGACCAGCCGTCGCGCATGAACTCGGCCGCCAGAGCATCGAGTAACTCGGGGTGGGTAGGCAGGTCACCGCGCACGCCGAAGTCACTGGGCGTGCGCACCAGCCCTTCGCCGAAAAGCTTTTGCCAAACGCGGTTCACCATGATGCGGGCGGCAACCGGATTGCGGTCGCTGGTGATGGCTTGCGCCAACTCCAGACGCCCGGAGCCGTGGTCAAAACAGGTGCGGCTCGGGATCAGGACCGACGGAAAGCAACGTCCGACGCTATCGCCCAAGTCATTCTGGTTGCCCCGGACAAAGACATAGGCCGGCTTGAGCGTGGGCCGATCCTGCGCACCCAAGACGATGGCATGTGAACCGCGGTAGGCCGCGTCGTTCAACATCTCCTCGTACTGCCATTGCAGGTCGCGCGTGGTGTTGGCGTCGCCTTCGGGCATGATGGACGGAAAGTCTTCCTCCGGGACCTCCGGCGGCGCATCGGGGCCGTAAAGCAAAGCCTTCCATTCCGGCTGAACCGGGCTAGTCAAATGCCCAACATAGCGGGCCGCCGGATTGCTGGTCGCCGAACGCCACTCGGCCAGCAGCGGATCATCCGGCTTGGCATCCAGCATGCGACGAGCCCAACGCGCCAGCACCAGCGAGTTCAAGTTTTTTTCGCGAGCCAGCGTCTCAAGGCGCGCCCGGCCAGCCTGCCTCGTGTCCCAGAGAGCTTCCAGGTAACGGCCGATCTCTTTGGGGTCGCGAAATTCGGTGCGCAGAACCTCCAGCCTTTCGCGAATGTAGTCCTGCAACAGACGCTTCCGGTCGGCGGCGCGCCGCTCATAGAAATCCGGCAGTTTGCCGGTAAGCACGGGCTCCACGCCGTAGCGCGTATTCGCAAAGACCCCGTAGAGCGAGTAGTAGTCGCGGGTGGGGATGGGGTCGAACTTATGATCGTGACAGCGAGCGCAACTGACGGTTAGGCCGAGAAGACCGCGCGTCACCAGGTCAATCTTGTCATCGACCACATCGGGCAAATCGACGGCTCGGTTCGGGTTGACGCCGAGGGAGAGGAAGCCCAGCGCGGCGTAGTCACGCGGGTTCACGCCGGGCATTTGGTCAGCGGCCAGTTGCAGCGCAATGAAGCGATCGTAGGGCACGTCCTGATTGAAGGCGTCGATCAGCCAATCGCGATAGCCGAACGAAACGAGGAAGGCGCGGCCCAGGAAGCCGGTGTCGGCATAGCGCGCCACGTCCATCCAATGGCGCGCCCAGCGCTCGCCGAAGCGGGGCGAGGCGAGGTAGCGATCGACGGCGCGGTCCACCGGCAGGGCGAGATCGGCGGCGGACGGAGGCAGACCGGTGAGGTCAAAACTCAAACGCCGGATGAGGGTACGCTGGTCGGCGCGGGTCGCGCTGGTTAGGCCATTTTCCTGGAGTTTCGCGCGAATCAGATCGTCAATCGATCCTCGGCCGGGACGCAGGGGCTGCCAGGCCCAGTGGTTGGCGGGTGCGCGGACCAGCGTCGCTTTCTCTGGCACACTTTCTGGTACCGGCGCGCCCATCTCCACCCATTTCACCAGCGTCGCGATCTGGTCGTCCGGCAACTTTCCGCCGGGCGGCATGCCGATGCTCTGGTAGCGCACGGCCTGAATCATTCGGCTAGCGTCGGCCTGGTTCGGCTGCACCAGTGAGCGGACCACGCGCGGATCGTCGAGCCGCAAGCCGCCCATCGGCGAGGCGAGCTTGGCACTATGGCAGC
>JAYVRS010000129.1:0-8130 GCA_043776185.1 Bryobacteraceae bacterium
GACGTGGAGGACGCGGGCTACGAAGGCGGCCCCAGTGGCCCGATTGACTTGGGCGATCCGTTTTAGATGACGAAATGAATCGTTGCTCGGGCGGGCCAAGGGGGCAAGCGCTTTGACCGCTTGATTTATATCTTTCGTGGGCACGGCCAACGTCGGCCTTTGCGGCCCGGATGATCATCCCGGGCTACTGTCCGCGCTGAACTTGACGAACAGCGCTACGATCCCGGCGGCACAAAAAGGATTGAAATCACGCGGTGAAACCGCTAACGCCGTCGGAGTCACCGATAGCGCCATCGCGTTGGCCAACGCGGGCGCTCGATCAGGATCGCGCTGGCGATCTAACCGCGGGCCTTAGGGGCTACGCCTGTCTTCTCCCAACGGCCGCTCTTCGCCGACTGGATTACTTTCTCGCAGACTCGCTGGGTCTGCAGCGCTGATCCATCGGCAGATTGCGACTTCTAGGATAAATGAGACGCGGTAGCCACTAGTAACGGTGGCTTCGCCATGTTGTATCAACGATGAGGCGATTCACTGGTTGCGGATTCCACTCCGTCGCGAGTTACAAGTCTTCGAACTCCGCCTTCACCCTGGAGGCCACACCACATACAACGCCGCCTCCTCCCACCACGACGACTTAGTTCTGTCTCTCGCGCTCGCCGGCTCTTACTGCAGGATGAGTAACAAGGCAGTTTCCCCTGCGGCGCTGTCGTCGGCAGCGGCTTGGGCTTTGCCTAACTCGAGCGAGGCCCTGAGGTTCCTGCCGCTCACCTAACTTGTTTGACTCCAGAAAGGGATCCGCTTTTCATGCCCAGCCTAAGACGTCCAGCATATGAGTCGCACTTCCTAATGCTTCCGGCAGTGCGGTGGTGCGATACCCTGTTGGGTATGCGATCGGCCGGTGCAGCAGCGAAAGGCGGAAACGCCGTCAATCGAAGCCGCGGTGCAAGAAATATTGGCGGCACGTTGCCGAACTTGTCACGGACCGGGGGCGAAGGTACCGTTGGTCAATGGGGACGAACTGCGCCGGTACGGAAGCCGCGTGCTGGAGCGGATATCGACGGCGGATCCGGTTCGGCGCATGCCGTTCAAGTCGCCGAGCTTGAGCCCCGGCGAGGTGGAGATCATTCGCCGCTTCGTGGGGCAGCGAGGGACCCATTGGGCATACCAAAGCATCCGGCCACCGCAGATGCCACTGCGGCAGGGTTGGGGCCGCAATGGGATTGACCGTTTCACGCTGCAACGGCTTCAGCAGGAAGGGCTGACCCCTTCGCCAGAGGCTGATCGGGCCACGTTATTGCGACGAGTCTCGTTCGATTTGACGGGCTTGCCACCGTCCCTCGAAGAGTTGGATCGCTTCCTGGCTGACCGCGCCGTGGATGCCTACGAAAAAGCCGTGGGGCGATTACTGGACTCGCCTTCCTACGGAGAACGAATGGCGAGCGAATGGATGGACATTGCCCGGTACGCCGATACCCATGGCTATCAGGTGGATTCGCAACGGGACATGTGGCCTTGGCGCGACTGGCTGATCCGCGCTTTCAATCGCAATTTGCGGTTCGACCAGTTCGTCATCGAGCAATTGGCCGGCGATCTGCTTCCCGGCGCCACGCGCGAGCAACGCGTGGCCACCGGCTTTAATCGCAACCATCGCATCAATGCGGAGGACGGAGCCATCCCCGAGGAGTTTCGGATGGCCTATGCGATGGACCGGGCGGAGACAGCGGCGACCGCCTTTCTGGGCACGACGTTGGGCTGCGCCCGATGCCATGACCATAAATTCGACCCGATCTCGCAACAGGACTACTATCGGTTCCTCGCCTACTTCAACCAGATTGACGAACCGGGCCGAGCCGGTGTCGAAGGCAATGTCAGGCCACGGCTGATGCTGCCCGATGCGAACCAGGAGGCTGAACTGAATCGTTTGAATGGCGATTTGGTGGCCTTAACCGCGCAGCTATCGCCAGCCGTGGTGCAGCCCTTACTGGAGCAATGGGAATCAAAGCCGTGGCCGGCTGCACCCTCAGAGAGCATGCTGGCGCACTATCCGCTGGATCGAGACTTGAGCGGCGGACCGGCGCGGCTGGTGCGCGGCGAGTTGACCTACCACGCTGGACCCGCTCATTATGCGTTGACGGTGAACGGTGTCACCCAGGTCGATACCGGGCTCGCATTGCCCCGAGTCTGGACGGTGGCGGCGTGGGTGAAGTCCAGCGGTTTGCGACAGATGGCGGTGCTCGGGAATGGCGTATTCGTTCTGAGCATCGAAGATTCCATTCCGATGCCGAATCTGCAACGCGGAGCACAACTGGTGCTGCGGATGGGAGGCACCGAAATTCGGACTCGCGAGCGCGTCACTCAGACGGATTGGCATCATCTGACGGTGACCTCGGATGGATCGGGTAAGGCTTCGGGATTGGCCTTGATCGTGGATGGCACCGCAGTGGAATGCACCGTCTTGAAGGACGGGCCGGCCGGGAGAGAGTCGAGCGCGCCGGTTGAAATTGGAGACCCGAAGATGGGCGTCCCCTTTCAGGGGCAGATCGATGACTTACGAATTTATACCCGCGCGCTATCTAATGCCGAAGCGAGCCAGCTGGCGGAGGAGGAAACCGTACGGGCAATCCGGCAGGCAGCCCCGGGAGATCGCACTCCGGAGGGCAAGGAGAGATTGCGAAATTACTATCTAATGCGGGAAGCTGCTGAGCCTTTGCGTGAAGCGCACCAGCAATATCAGGCTCGACTAGCGAAGCGAGACGCCTTGTTGCGTCAGGTTCCTACGGTGATGGTGATGGAGGACATGCCGACGTTGCGCCAGACTTTTGTGCTGAGGCGAGGGGACTATCGCACGCCGGGGACCATGGTGACGGCTGGCCCTCCGGCGGCCTTGGCCCCTGAAGTAGCAGCGGGCCCGCCGAACCGCTTGGGGTTGGCGAAGTGGATGGTGGATCCGAGAAATCCACTGACGCCGAGGGTGGCCGTAAACCGCTATTGGCAGATGTTCTTTGGCAGCGGCTTGGTAAAGTCCAGCGAGGATTTTGGCACCCAGGGCGAGGCACCGTCGCACCCCGAGTTGCTGGATTGGTTGGCGCGGGAATTTATCAGCGGAGGGTGGGATGTCAAAAAGCTGCAAGCTTTGATAGTGCAGTCTGCCACCTACCGGCAGACTGCGAGGGCGACCTCGGAGCAGAGGCGACGCGATCCGGGGAACCGTCTGCTATCGCGGGGGCCGAGGCACCGGCTGACTGCGGAGATGATTCGGGACAATGCTTTGGCTGCTTCGGGCTTGCTGAATCCGGCGTTGGGAGGGCCTAGCGTTTACCCTTATCAGGCGGCGGGTTTGTGGGAGGAACTGGCTGCCGGCGATGTCTATACGGCGCAGACTTACAGCCCCAGCCGAGGCGCGGATCTTTACCGGCGCAGCCTCTATTCTTTTTGGAAGCGCACGGCACCGGTGCCGGCGATGACCGCCTTTGACGCGCCGGATCGCGAACAATGCCTCACCCGGCGACTGCCCACCAATACGCCGATGCAAGCCTTGGTATTGATGAACGATCCGCAGTTTGTGGAGGCCGCCCGGGCCCTGGCGGCGCGCATCTTGAAAGGGCCGGTCGCTGATCGGCCGCGAATGGCGTTTCGATTGGCTATGTCGCGCGAGCCGACACCAGAGGAGGCGAACATTCTGCGGCTGGTAGCGCAGCGCAATCAGACTCGCTATTCTGCCCAGTCGCATCGGCAGTTGTTTGAGACCGGTGAATTTCGAGCGGACGCCGGGTCAGACCCGGGCGAGCTCTTCGGTTGGACCATTGCGGCGAGCGTGTTGCTGAATCTCGATGAGACCATTACCAAGCAATAGCGCGGCATTCACCCGGCGGGCGCTGTTGGCGCGCACCGGCATCTCGCTATACGGGATGGGGTTGGCGACGTTACTACAGGGAGGCGTCCCGCACTTGGCGGCGCGAGCGCGCCGGGTGATCTTTCTGCAACAGTCGGGCGGCCCCTCGCAAATGGATCTTTTCGATCACAAACCAGTTTTGCGCCAGCGCCACGGGACAGAGCTTCCGCCGGCGGTACGCGGTGAACAAAGGATTACGAGTATGACTTCCGGCCAGAGTTCTTTACCGCTGGCGGGATCGGCATTTTCCTTCGCGAGACACGGTAAATCGGGGGCCTGGCTAAGCGAACTGCTGCCGCACACGGCGGCGATCGCCGATGAACTTACCTTCGTGCGTTCGGTGCATACGAGCGCCATCAATCACGACCCCGCCATCACCTTCATGCAAACCGGCAGCGAACAGTCGGGCCGGCCGAGCATGGGAGCCTGGCTGAGTTATGGCTTAGGTTCAGAAAATCGCAATCTCCCTTCGTTCGTGGTGTTACTTTCGCAAGCCAACGCTTTGAATAACGATCAGCCACTATATTCCCGTTTGTGGGGCGCGGGGTTCATGCCGTCGGAGCATCAAGGCGCGCGGTTTCGAGCGGCGGCGGATCCGGTGTTGTATCTATCCGATCCGCCGGGCATTACCCGAGAGATCCGGCGAGAGATGCTGGATGCGCAGAGGGCTTTGAATCAGTCCAATGCGCGATGGTTTCTCGACCCCGAAATTACGACGCGAATTGCGCAGTATGAGCTGGCCTTCCGTATGCAGCAATCAGTACCCGAACTCATGGACCTCACTGACGAGCCGGAGTCGATCTTTCGCCTGTATGGACCGGATGCGCGGCGGCCGGGAACCTTCGCGGCCAATTGCCTGTTGGCGCGGCGGCTGGCCGAACGCGGAGTTCGCTTCATCCAGCTGTATCATCGCGGTTGGGATCAGCACTTTGATTTGCCCCGGGATCTGGCGCTGCAATGCCAAGGGACCGACCAGCCGGCCGCCGCCTTGGTGCAAGACCTGAAACAACGCGGCTTACTGGAGGACACGTTAGTGGTTTGGGGCGGTGAATTTGGCCGCACCGCCTATTGTCAGGGCCCGCTGACGGCAGCCAATTACGGGCGGGATCATCACCCGCGTTGCTTCACCATGTGGCTAGCCGGTGGAGGTATTAAACCGGGCATTACTTATGGCGAAACGGACGAGTTTAGCTATAACATCACGCGTGATCCCGTTTCCGTTCACGACTTACACGCCACCATCCTCCATTGCCTGGGCCTGGATCATTTGCAACTAACTTATGCCTACCAGGGCCGTAACTTCCGCCTGACGGACGTGGGAGGCACGGTTGTCCACCAGCTATTGGTTTAGCTGGCCAAAGTAAAACCCAAATCAAGAGGTCGCGATACTAGTCGACGTACAGAAATTCGTTGGAGCTCAGCAGGACCTGGGCGAAGGCTTTGAAGGGCATGGTCTTGAGGAAACTATTGGCAAGCCGGACTTCGCCCTCGGTGGGTTTGCGGGAAAGAGCGATCAGATAGGCCGCGTCAATGTCTCCGTGAGCCCGTTGGGCGAGGGCTTCGGCGGCTTGCCAGATGAAAGCGTCGTTCAGCATCGTAAGTGACTGCAGCGGAGTCGCTGACGGTACGCGCTGGGTGCAGTTAGTGTCGATGATGGGATAGTCGAAGACACCTAAGAAACTCATCGGGTAAGTGCGGCGGTGGGTGAGATAAATACTGCGCCGCCACTTGGCTTGTTCCGGTTCTTTAGACGAGACAACCTGCAGACCATCTGGGCGCATCTCTAACTCGATGGGCGGGCCACCGGCGGTGAGGTCGAGTTTGCCGGCCACCGCCATTACTGAATCGCGAAGCGCTTCGGCATCCAGGCGACGGAGGTTCATGCGCCATAAGAGCGCGTTATCGGGGTCGACGCGATTGGCCTTTTCGTTTTGTTCCGAGGCCTGCCGGTAGGCGGTCGACATCATGATTTGCTTGTGTAGCCGCTTCGCGCTCCAGCCGTTCTTGATGAAGTCCAACGCGAGATAGTCCAGCAGCGGTTGGTTGGAAGGGGGCGCGCCGGTCTGGCCAAAGTTATCGGAGGTGGCGAGGATGCCGGTGCCGAAGTGGCCCTGCCAAAGGCGATTGACGATGACGCGAGCCGTCAGCGGATGATCAGGATTGGTCAGCCATTCGGCGAAGGCGAGGCGGAGGCCGGAGGTCTGGCCTTGGGCGGCCGGTGGCTTGGTGGCATCGGTCTGTTCCGGCGGAGACAGAATGCCTAAGAAGCCGGGGGTTACACGGGGCCCGGGGGCATCGGTACTGCCACGTTGCAGCAGACGGATGTTGGGCGGCGTGCCGACGTCCCAGAGGGCCTGAATCTTTTCTAGTTTCCGTTTCTTCGTGTCAATGGCGACGATTTGCGGGTCTTTCGCTACGTCGCGTTGTAAGTTGCCGAATTTAGAGGCGAGATACTTTTGTACCGTGTCGCGCTTGTCGGCGGCGGTGTCGAACATGGCCTTGACATCGGCGCGAATGACCTCCGGAACGGTCTTCAGTTTCTCCTCGAGTAATAAAGCCTCGACCGGTTTGCGGAGTAAGTCGATTTCCTTATTGTGGCGCTCAATCGCTTCCTGCTCTGGCTTGCCCACCAGATACAAATGATGATTCTGGGGTTGGATCCAGTCGGTGGGATTGTACGCGGTGGTAAAGAGAGCGAGGAAGCGATAGTAATCGCGCTGAGGGATGGGGTCGAACTTATGCGTATGGCAGCGCGCGCAGCCTACCGTCAGCCCCATGATGCTGCTGGATACTTTATCCACTAACTTAAACAGAGCTTCATATCGCTCGACGGGCAAGTTACTGATGTCCTCTTCGGTAATATCGAGGATGGTGCGCAGGTAGCCGGTGGCGGCGAGTAAGTCATTCATCTGCGGAGTGCGGACTTTGGCTTCGCGCCAGTCCACCAATTCGTCGCCGGCGAGTTGTTCAGTGATAAATCGATTCCAGGGCTTATCGCTATTGAAGGCCTGGATGACGTAGTCGCGATAGCGCCACATGCCGTCCGCATACTCACTCTTTTTCGGGTCAAAGTCCTTGCCGGTGGTATCGACGTAACCCGCGGCATCGAGCCATTGGCGGCCCCAGCGTTCGCCATAGTGTGGCGAAGCGAGTAGCCGATCGAGGAGCTTCTCGTAAGCGTTCCCTGACTTGTCGTTATGGAATTCTTCCACCTCGGCCGGCGTGGGCGGTAAGCCGGTTAAATCGAGAAAGGCCCGGCGTAGCAACTTGCTGGCCGACGCATCGGGGCTGTAAGTGAGTCGCTTCTGTTCAAGCTTGGCCAAAATTAGCTGATCGATCGACGTCCTAACGCGGGCCTTCGATTTCACGGGGGGCAGGGCAGCGGCTTCCGGTTTGCGGAAGGCCCAGAACTTCCTTTGTTCGTCCGTGATGGGCGGAGCTTCCTGGGGGCTGAATGGGCGATCGGCCGCATTGAAAGTAACTAGTTCTCCAAACTCGCCACGGTCAATCCATTCGCGAACGGCACTGATTTCGGCTTCGTTGAGCGGCTGGCCCGCACCTTTGGGCGGCATCGTGTGGTTACTGATGCGGCGCACCAGGACGCTGCGATCGGAGAAGCCTTCGACGACCACCGGACCCGTGGCACTGCCCTTCAGCACGTCACTTACCGTATGGAGGCGCAGACCGCCGGCCGCGCTCTTTTCGCCGTGGCAGCCGACACAGCGGGCTTGGAAGACCGCCGGAACCTGGGTAGTGTTCGACGCGGCGTCCGATGGCGCGTCGGCCAAAATCCATTGCTTAATCGTTTCCAGATCCGCGTCCGGCACCTTCTGGCCGTAGATGGCCGGGGGCATCTGGCGGGCTGAGACTTTCTTCCATAGCAGGCTCTCGTCGGGCTTGCCCTTCACGATCACCGGACCATTGTGACTGCCGCGAAGCGTGCCGGCGGCGGTGCGCAGATCAAGACCCAGCTTGGGCGAACTCTGGCCGTGGCAAGTAAAGCAGTATTTGGTGAGCACCGGCAGGACGTCGCGCTCGAAACGCGGCGCAGCGGCCTCCAGAACCAATGGCAGCAATAAGAGAAGGCACTTCATCCGATAAGATCCATCACCGGTTTGGCACCGGTCACGGTGACGTCGGAAGGCGTTTCCAGGCGGCCACCGTGCGGATATTGGATTTTGGTGTGGTCCATGCCCAATTGCCGCAGGACGGTGGCGATCATGTTCGGCACGGGCACC
>JAYVRS010000130.1:0-2473 GCA_043776185.1 Bryobacteraceae bacterium
TTGGAAGAGTCGCGCGCTTTTCCGGAGACCGGCTTTTATCGCGACGAAGAAGAACTGGTGAGCTATGGCGCCAATGAGGACCTGTTGAAGCAGGTCGCCAGCTACACCGGTGGCCTCTACAATCCTTCGCCCGCTGAGGTATTTCGCGGCGGTGGCCGGTCGATTGCGGCGATGGTCGAGCTGTGGCCCTCCTTGCTGTTTGCCGCCATCCTATTGAGCTTGGCCGAGTTGTTGCTGCGCAAGTGGCCGGGCTTGGTCTTTTGGCGCGCCGCGCGGGCGTAGACTGTTATCATCGTGAGTCAAGATGTCTGCTGATCACCTGGTTACGCAATTGCTTGCCGATGTCGCCGCCGGCAAGAACGGTGCCGAGGAGCAATTGGTCGACGTCGTGTACGCGGAACTGCACCGGCTCGCCATGGGCTACATGCGCAAGGAACGTCCCGGCCACACTTTGCAGGCGTCGGCGCTGGTGAACGAGGCTTACGTCCGGCTGATTGGCGAACGCGAAGTTCGCTGGGAGAATCGGGCCCATTTTTACGTCACGGCGGCCCGCACCATGCGGCGCATCTTAATTGACCACGCCCGTTCCAAGCAAACCGCCAAGCGCGACGGTGGGCATGTGGTCACTTTGAATGAGGCGCTTTTGACGATCGACTCCCGCATTGATCGGTCGTCTGAAATGCTGATGATCGACGATGCCCTCATCCGGCTCGAGCGCCTGGATCCACGCCAGTGCAAGATCGTGGAGTTGCGGTTTTTCGGCGGTCTCACCGTGGAAGAAACGGCCCAGGCGTTGGACATTTCTCCCAAGACCGTGAAACGCGATTGGTCCGTCGCGCGGGCGTGGCTCGAAGCCGAACTTAGCCACGCATAAAGTTGAGCAACCGGCGCACTTCGCCGGTGTCGAGTTCCCGGTATTCGCCGGGGGCCAAGTTACCCAAAGGTAGAGGTCCCAGCGCCACCCGCACCAATCGCAGCGTGGGATGGCCCACCGCCGCCGTCATGCGCCGCACTTGCCGGTTCTTACCTTCACTAATGATTAGTTCCACCCATGCGGTCGGAATGGCGGCACGGTAGCGGATGGGTGGCACTCTTGGCGGCAGGGGAGGATCTACCGCCAAGAGGCGCACCTGCGCTGGGCGCGTCCGAAAGTCTCGGAGGGGTACTCCGGACGCGAGTGTTCCCAGCGCTTCCCGTAGCGGGATGCCCTCAACTTGGGCCCAGTAAGTCTTGGCATGCGCAAATTGCGGATCCGTTAACTGGTGCTGTAACCAACCATCGTTGGTCAGCAGCAGCAATCCCTCACTATCCCGGTCCAAACGCCCGGCGGGGTAAACGCCGGGGACGCGGACAAAATCTTTCAGCGTTGGCGCCGTCGAGCCTGGCTCCGGGCTAAATTGCGTAAGTACGTCATACGGCTTATTGAACAGTAAGTAGCGGTTCACGTCACTTGACCACAGCCCGTGTCACCACTTCGAAAAACGCGCGCTCCGTTCATTTCCCACTCCTTCGATTCTCGTTCGGCTCGGTAAGTTTCACAAATCCGAACACCCGCCGTGTCAAATTCCGTCCTCAATCAGGCATAATGAAAGCCCATGAGCAAACGGCTTCTTATCGCCGGAGCCAGCGGCTCTGTTGGCCTCGCGACGCTTCGCGCGGCCAAGGAGGCCGGCTATTGGGTCCGCACGCTCTCGCGCCGCATGACCCACTACCCCACGTTGGCGCGCTATGCCAACGACGTCGTGCTCGCCGACGCCACCTCCACCCTCGCCATACAACACATCTTCGAGGACGTCGACATCGTCATCTCGGCCTTGGGGGCGTCGGTCAGCGCCGGGGCCGCCGAACGCCGCTCGTTCCGCGCTGTCGATCTTACTGCCAACCGCAACCTGCTCACTTTGGCCCAAAAGTCCGGGCGCATTGAGCGTTTCGTTTATGTCTCCGTTCACCTGTCCCCAGGCTACACCCATACCGCCTACGTCCAAGCCCACGAGGACTTCGTCGATAGCCTGCAACTCTCCAAAATGAAGTTCACTATCGTGCGGCCCACGGGTATCTTTTCCGCCTTCACCGAGATGCTGGCTTACGCGCGCTTTGGCTTCTTGCCCGTGGTCGGCGATGGCCAGGCCAAAAGCAATCCGATCCACGAAGAAGACGTGGCCCTCGCCTGCCTCGCGCATCTCGAAGGTGACTCGTGCCAAATCGACGTCGGCGGCCCCGACACCTTCACACGCCGCGAAATCGCCGAACTCGCCTTCCGCGTGCAAGATCGCGCGCCCCGCGTCTTTCTTCTGCCTCCCTCTGCTTTCCGCTGGCTGGGCCGTCTCGGCAGCATCGGGTCCCCTCGCAAGCGCGATTTGTTCGAGTTTTTGGGCGCCGTTTCCACCACCACCTGCGTCGCTCCGGAGTATGGCCAACAGCACCTCGAAGCCTATTTCCGTTCGCTCACCAACCTACGCGGGCAATGAAGCTC
>JAYVRS010000131.1:0-2473 GCA_043776185.1 Bryobacteraceae bacterium
CCCGCGCCCGACACCCTGGCCGGCTGGTCCCAACGAGCCGCGGAGGGCAAGCTTCCCGTCTTCCTGTTCAATACCACCGTCGTTGAGACCGGCGGGCCAGTCGCCTTCGCTACCGGCGAGTTCCCCAGTGCCGAGTTCGAAAACAAGCACCGCAATCCCCTGGCCAGAAGGCATGTTTCGCTGTCCGAACGGCGCTTCTTCGCCGCCCAATGTAAGGATCTACACGTCCAGGATATCCATGCCGCTACGGCGGCGCGACTCTCGGCGACCTTCCCCTATGTCAGTCCAGCGGCCCGGCCCGATGGCAAGTTCTCCGATTGCAACTACCACTTTGTTGACGGCGGCTACTATGACAACTACGGTTTGGTAAGCCTACTTCAATGGCTCGATGACGCCCTGGAATCGATGACCGAGGCTGAGCGCGAGGGCGTCGGGCCCATCACCATCGTCGTCATCCGCGGCCGGGTGGACGAAGGCCAGATGCCCGCGCGCGAATGGAGCTTCACCGATCAGACCACCGCGCCCATCTCGGCCTTCCTGGCCATGCGCAGCTATGGCCAGTGGGCGGGCGGCTCGGGCGCCTTGCGCCTGGTGAAGGAGAAATGGAGCCAGCGTAACGTAATGATCGGCGAATCGCTCGTCGCCTACCCCACGGTGGCGGAGAATCCGAAACTGCCTCTCTGCAGCCAGGAGCCCCTTACCTGGAAGCTCACGCCGCGCCAACAGCATTGCATCGACTACCAAACCGACCTCGTGAAAATCGAGGAGATCCCTCCGGGCGTGCCACATTAAGGAACGGGAACGCATTCGCAGGCCGAATCGCTCTTCGCGGTAGCATCGGCCTTCGGACGATGGGCCAAGCTCAACAATGTACTAGCAAATTGAAGGCCGCACATCACACACCGTCCGTATCAACGGGCGAGGCCGCGACCTCCGAGGGCAGTTGCCGCTCGATCTCCCGCGCCAGCATGGCGGGTTCCGTGCGTTGGAGTAACTCCACCACCTCCGGATCCTGAGCTTGCCGCAGCCCATGGAAGGCGCAGAGCGCTTGCAGGAGTTCGAGCGTCTTGGTGGATTCGTGCTCGGCCAGCAGGTTAATCTGCAGGTCCAGATGGGCTCGTTCTTCCGCGCGCCGACTGGACCGATTCTCACTGAGCAGAATGAAAAGCGCGAGGAAGATGGCTTCGAGCGACACGACGGTGATCAACGCCGGAGAGGGAAACGGGTCGAATTTCGGATAGAGAGGCGTGATTTTCAGATTCCAAGTGACCCATAGCCCGAAGAAAAGGGCATGCGCCACCACTGACCTCAACCGGCCGGCCTGACTAACCACGCCGTCGCTGAATTTTTCTGCCGGGGTCCGATTCTCCAGCGCCTGTCGTTCTAATTCGGAGACGGCCAATATGTTGCGCTCCACCAAGGGAGAGTTTCTGCTCGCCGTCCATAAACCTTTGCCCGCTCGTGGATTGTTCATGGGGTTGGCCGCCAACTGCCGCTTACTTCAGCTCCAGTTTCACGTGGTCGCTGGTGGGGCGCGCCGGCTCACCCGTCGCGATCGCCTTGATGATGCCGAACAGCACCGTAAAGGCGCCGTGGAGAGTATTCCAGGATTCGGCACTTTCTGCTTCGATGCGTAACAACGAGAGCTTAGGGTCGTTGATGCCTTCGGGAAACCAAGTTACAAAAGCTGGATTCCAAAGCTCCTCCAGTTTCGCCCGGTCGTTGATGAGGCGCGCCCGTCCCGATACCGAGACGAAGCTAGGCTGCTCGCTGCCGCTGCCGCTGAAGGTGACGTTCACCCGTGCATCGTTTTCGATATCCGGTACCAAGGAGGTAGTTTTGCTCGTCAGGAACCAAAGATTGCCATCGGCTTGGCATTGCAAGAGCGTCATGGGACGAGCCCGAACAACGCCATCATGCACAGCCGTTAACATGCCGAACTTGAGATTCTTCAAAAGATGTTGCAGGGCTTGAAGACCCTCGTCCGGCGCGGTTGTCTTTAGTTCGGTGGTAGTCATCCATTGTCTTGAGCAAACGGGGGTCCAAACCCGAAACCATGCAGACGCCGCCTTGGCCATGGAATTGCTCAAGAGATGTTATGGAAACTACTGCAGATAATAATCGAGTCGATCCGTACCGCGAGGGGCCGGTGGCGCGCGCCATTGAAGAACAAACCGCTAAGCTACCGTCAGATTTGTTCCTATGGGCGGGTTTAGGGTCAATTGGATTGGCACTGGCGCTGGAGATAGCGGGGAAAAAGGAAAAAGCGAATTTCGTTAGCCATTGGGCACCGACATTTTTGATTCTCGGTGTCTACAACAAACTGGTAAAACTCCACGGGTCTGACGGTAACGGGCAGAGGCCGATGCAGAAATTGCCGTAAGTCCGGCAAGCGCTTAGATTGCTGAGGATCTGGGCCTACCGGCCCTTCAGCAACTCGCGCGTCCGATCACCAGCCGCTGGGATGTCGCTG
>JAYVRS010000132.1:0-2472 GCA_043776185.1 Bryobacteraceae bacterium
TCCGATAGAACCCCAAGACGGCAATTGCGATAACGAACTGGTACGGCGACAGGTTCCGTACCCATCTTCACCGCAAAGACTCCCTCCGATAAAAAGGTCGCCTATGTCAAACGGTCATAACGCCAAACCCCTTTCACAACCCATTTTCAGAAACCATCTCCCCTCCCCTCAACAACTTCTCCGCACCGAAAAACAGGCAACCCTTGCGCCCGCATGTCAAACTTAACCCGAAAATAAGGTCGGCCACCAACACTAGAAAGGCCGCTCAATCCACTAAAAGGTAAGGAGAGGAACCACATGGCAACACCAGCCCAAATCATCGCAAATGCTGCCAACGCGCAACATTCAACCGGCTCCACCACACCCGAGGGGAAAACCCGCTCCGCCGCCAATTCGACCAAACTCGGCTTCCATGCCAAACAGGCCGTGCTCCTAACCGACGACGCCTACCAAGTCTTCGACGCCCTCTCCACCGCGTTCCGTTTTGAGCTCCACCCCACCGGAAACGCTCAATCGCATTGGCGCCTACCGAATGCGCGCCGAGAGTACTTTCCACAAATCCCTCAAGGAACTACAGGCTTACCAATCCGCCCATCCGCTCGACGAACTTATCCTGCGGAACGAAGCCAAATGGGAAATGAAGAACGAACCCAAACTCGTCGAGTTCAAGTTCAAACGGCAGCCCTACGTGCGGCCCGAGCCGAAACTCGGCCGCGATGAACCTTGCCCGTGCCACTCAGGTCGAAAATTCAAAAACTGCTGTTTGCGGTACGAAGCCAATTCACGGGAACAGCCGCCGCTAAAACTGCAGCCGCGCCCCAACTGCACAGTCGTCGAGCTTCGCGCCGCTGTACCCGATGACCGCCAATGCCGCTGGCACGTAGGGCGGTTCGGTCCGGGTTGAAGTGTTTCTTCGCGACTTCCCATTCTCTATCTCTATAAGCAAGCCTTGAACTCCGGTCGACATGCTGTCTATGGCATGATTGAACTGTGGCGTGGGACGTAGAATTCACGCAAAGAGTTCCGAGGATGGTGGGATTCCTTGAGTGAGGACGAACAGGATGATGTTGCCGTTTCCGTTCGCCATCTCGTTGAGTTCGGCCCTGCCCTTGGGTTTCCTCACAGTACGAAGGTCGTCACCTCACGCTATCCGCAAATGCGCGAATTGCGAACTCAGACTGGCGGGCGACCGCTTCGCACCTTGTAGGCCTTCAATCCGCTGCGGACTGCCGTTCTTCTTGTCGGCGGCGACAAGACCGGAGACGACCGCTGGTACGAAACTTTTGCGCCTGTCGGGGACCGGCTGTTTGACATTCACTTGAATGAACTCAGAAAGGAGGGCCTAGTCTAAATGGCCAGACGTAATTTTCGTCAACTTGTGGAGGCGATGGGCGAATCGAGGCAGCAGAAGATCGAGAGCCGCTTTCATGAGAGTCTGGCGTCCATGCCCCTTGACGAACTCAGGAAGCTGCGGGAGATGATCCAATTGCAGCTTGGTGAGGCGTTGGGCGTACACCAGTGCGAAGTGTCGAAAATTGAGCACCGGTCGGACATCTGCGTTAGCACGCTGGTTGAATACATCGAAGCCCTTGGCGGGCATCTCGAAATTCGCGCCGTGTTTCCCGATCGGCAGGTGCTGATTAGCCACTTCGATGAAGGGCCGCGCTAGCGCCTTGGTCGCAGAGGGCCTGCGCTGGCACGGCGGCTGGCCTTAGGCAGCTGGGTGCCTGGGGTGTTCTTTCCGCACTTGCATCGATGCGCTCACGACGCCGCGAGGACATATTATTAGCACTGCGTTCGTTCGCCCCCTCTGGTTCTTCGTGGGCTTGGGCATCCGCCGGTTCGGACAACGCCCTGGCGGAAGAAGGCTGAGGGGAGGACAACGAGCGCTAGATCGCGCTCGGGCTCCTTTTGCGAATCCGGCATAGGCGGCCGTCTGGCAATCATGTCCAGCAAATAGCAGCCGGAGTCTCTGGTCGACGCATTCATCAATCAGAATCCGCATCAGACGAGCCAGCCGGAGTTCCTTGGACTCCTCCAAGACCTGAATGGCGAGGGCGCGGCTTACCGTGGGAAATCCCTCAAGAAAGTCGTGAAGGGACTCCCCGCTCTCTAGGTGGTCGAACAACGTCTTCACGGGCACACGTGTACCCCGAAATACGGGCGCTCCGTGCATTATTTGGGGATCACGAGTGACGGCTTCCTGCATGCTCCAATTGTCGCGCAACGGGCTCCTTCAAGGAAATAGCTCCTGCCTGACGCCAATTGCGATAATCAACGGGTATCCGTACCAACCTTCAACTTAAAAAGCTCCCGCGATAAATGGCCGACGATGTCAAATCACGCAACGGACGGTAATAACACCAAAACACACAACCCATCCACCTTCCGCTCGCCAAACCCTTTTCACAACCCATTTTCAGAAACCATCTCCCCTCCCCTCAACAACTTCCCCGCACCGAAAAACAGGCA
>JAYVRS010000133.1:0-2472 GCA_043776185.1 Bryobacteraceae bacterium
TGGCTGCGGGCGGCCCTTCAAGGGAAAGACATCGATCGGGATGCCAAGTCCGCGCATTTGCCAAGCGGCGCGCATGACGCTGCCGCGATTTTCTTTGCCATCGCTGATGAGTGCCAAGCGAGGCACGCGCCGCTCCGGCAAGGCGGCCGCGGCTTCGCGAATGGCCGATTCAAGGTCTGTACCGCGGCCAGCTTCACCGGCCGTCAGCGACAAGGCATCTTTCTCGCCGGCCTGGCGCATACGGGCGTTGCGCGCGAAAGGGACCACGCGAAAATCGTGACGCCCACTTTCGTTATTCAGCTGCTTCACTAGGCCATTGGCTCGTTCCAAGTCCGCCGCGCTGATGCTGGCCGAAGTATCCACCAGGGCCGCCACAGCCAGCTTCGATTCCGTTGATTCAACCCGCGGTTCAGCCAAGGCGGCGACGACCGCGACCAACGCCAGCGCCTTCAACACCAAGCGCAGCCGGCCTTGCTTCACCAATCCGCTGGCGCGCCACTGGACAAGGGCCCAGGCGGCGGGCAGCGCCAAAAACACAAGTACCCAGGGTCGTTCAAAGGTCATGAGGCATTCCTCAGCGGCTCGTTCATTGCAGTAACAGCGGGGCGAAAACTCGACATCGTTCGCCGGCCCAAGCCGAAGAATAGCCATTCGAGCACCAGTCCCAACGCGCCTGAGATGGCCAGCGCGTACCATAACTCGCGTGACGAAGGTCCAAAAGAACTCGCCCGGGGAACGCCACGCCGAATGCCAGCGGGCCACACCCAATCGGTCTCGCCTGATTCGGGCAAGGTAAGCGAATAGACCGACTCGCGCTGGCCGTCGATAAGCTTCACGGTGCCCGGCGAGCCGGCGAAGAAACGCAACGACGCGCCATCCCGGGTGAACGGCAGCGACTGCCCTTGTTCATCGCGCACCGTAATATCGTTGCCGGAGTTCTCGTCGATCGTCGCACTCACCGTGCCGACGCTCGCCGCTTGCAGCTCCCAGCGTAAGAAGCTCTCAGGCGCCAGCCAGCGCAGGGCATTGGCGAACAGCAGCGGGGTCGCCAGCTCATAGCGCAATGACGAACGTAGGGGTTGAAAGCCCAGCAGAATGGTCTTGGTGGGCGCCGGACGCGCGATCATCACGGGGCCAGCCGCCACCTCGGCAATCGGAATGTCGCCGGTTTGGAGCGCGTAGACCTGCGACGAATCGAGCACCGTATCCTGTGAGCGCAGACCCAAACCCAAGCTGGACTCGTTGTGCCAACGCGTCAATCGAGCTTGAGTGACCACACTCTTGCCGCGGGCTTCAATCTGAATGGAAGGCACGGTCGGCGGCGCCGGCGGCGTGAAGCGATCGAGGATCACGACGCCTTCGGTGGGTGGCGTGTACTGCGCTGGGGACATCGTCACCACTCTAAGCCGCGGATTGGCCGACAACACCGGGGCCAGTAGCGCGGGCTCGTTCGAGTAGACGGTCACCAGCAATTGCCGATCGGCCGGCAGATCAAGAATCGCGCGGTTGTCGGCCGGGAAGCCATCATTCAGCAACACGCGAGCCTCAAAGGTGCCGCCCGATTTAGTGCGGTACTCAAAGGCCACTTGTTGTTCGGTGGCCGCGGGCATGGCTAACTGCCGCACCGCCGCCGCCGCGCCGCCGTAGCGAACCTCCAGCGGCACGAGTTTCGGCACCGCCGAATCATTGCGCACGGACACCAACACATCCCAGTACTCGACATCGCGGCGGGAGCGGCGCACGCCGATGCGCTTGATCCCCACGTTATCCACGCGGCCCCGGACGGGCAACAGGCGCAACTTGGCGGGCGGAAGAGACAGGGCAAAATTCTCCGATTCCGGAATGCGTCCGGCCCCGGCAAAGACAATCTCGCCGGCCGATTTCGCGTGATTCCGCTGAACAGATTCGGCCAGTCGTAACGCAGATTCCAGCCGCAACGCCGACGCGCCCGGCTGCGAACCGGCAATCGCCTTGCGCACTACCTCGCGCTTACTTTCGAACGAAGTGGCCGCTGACGCCGCCGCGTCGGCTCGAATCACCATCACCCGATCCATCGGCGGCAACGCATCCACCCAAGCCTGGGCCGCCACCCGCGCCTGGTCCATGTAAACGCCATTCACCGAACGCGCCGCCATCCAGGCCGAAGTATCCAGCACCAACACGTGATCGCGCGCGCCGGATTCGGCCGAGCCCCAGCGCAACTGCGCAATCGCCAGCAGCAATAACAGCAGGCTGATCAATTGCAGCAGCAGGCTCCACGGCTGTTGGATGCGCTTGCGTTGGCGCTGCTCCGTGGGCATGTTGGCCGCATTCCAGAAGCGAAACGTAGCCACCGTGTGGCGCTGTTTCGAACGGTCAAGCAGGTAGAGCGCCACCACCACGCCGGAGACGGCCGCGAAGGCGCCAAGAAATTCGAAGAGGCTCAGGTTGAAGAAAAACACTAGCCGCGCAATCCTTCAGGCGGACGCATCA
>JAYVRS010000134.1:0-8116 GCA_043776185.1 Bryobacteraceae bacterium
TGCGAAGCCGCTCTTCGAAGGTGTTTCCCTCACGGTCAATGATGGGGAGAGGCTCGGGTTGATTGGTCCTAACGGGGCCGGCAAGTCGACTTTTCTTCAGATTTTGGCTGGGAAGATGGACGTCGACTCGGGCGAGGTTTCGCGGCGCAAGAATATGCGCTTTGCTTATGTCACCCAGGAGTCGGCTTTTCCGGCCGGGGTGACGGTTGCGCAGGTGCTCGAAGTCGCGATGCCCGGCGATGAGTTCGAATACGAGCGGCAGATCATCTTGAGCCGCGTAGGGTTTGAAGATAACGACGCTCCCGTGGAGACCCTTTCGGGCGGATGGCGCAAGCGGTTGGCGATTGCCGAAGCGCTGGCCACCGATCCGGAACTGCTGATGCTGGACGAACCCACCAATCACCTGGATTTGGCGGGCATTCTGTGGCTCGAAAAGCTGCTGACCGGCTCGCGCTTCGCCTCGGTGGTCATCACGCATGACCGCTATTTTCTCGAAAATGTGGCGACGCATGTGGCGGAACTGGCCCCCGTGTATCCGGGCGGTCTGTTCATGGTGAAGGGCAATTACGCCGAGTTTCTGGAGCGCAAAGCCGACTTCCTGATCGCGCAGGAGAGCCAGCGCGAGGGCCTGGCTTCGCGGGTGAGAACCGAAGTGGAGTGGTTGCGGCGCGGGCCCAAGGCGCGCACCACCAAAGCCAAGGCGCGCATCGATACCGCGCACGAATTTATCGGCGAGTTGGCCGACGTCACCACGCGGCAACGCACGGCGCAGCGCGTGGGCATCGACTTTACGGCATCGGAACGCAAGACGAAGCGGCTGGTGGAGGCCGAAGGGCTGGCCGGGGAGATCGGCGGCAAGCGACTTTTCAGCGGTCTGGATTTCGTCCTCGGACCGCGCATGCGGCTGGGCCTAGTAGGTGCCAACGGCAGCGGCAAAACCACGTTAATGCGTCTGTTTATGGGTGAGCTTGAGCCAGCCGAGGGTACGTTGAAGAAGGCCGATCTATTGAAGATCGTCTACTTTGCGCAGAATCGGGCCGAGAAGCTGGACCCGGCGTTACCTTTGCGCCGCGCGCTGTGTCCGCATGGCGATTCGGTGATGTATCAGGGGCGGCCGATCCACGTGGCGCCTTGGGCCAAGCGATTCTCATTTCCGGTGGAGCAGTTGGACCAGCCGGTGGGGCGGCTGTCGGGTGGCGAAAAAGCGCGAGTACACATCGCGCGGCTGATGCTCGAAAGCGCCGATCTGCTGCTGCTGGACGAACCCACCAATGACCTCGACATTCCGACGCTCGAGACGCTGGAGGAGAGTCTTATTGAGTTCCCCGGTGCCGTGGTGCTGGTAACGCATGACCGGTACATGCTGGACCGCGTTTCGACGCAAGTACTGGGTCTGTATGGCGATGGCACGGCCGGCATGTTTGCCGATTACTCGCAGTGGGAACAATCGCAGCCGACGCCGAAGGAATTGGCCGCCAAGGCCAAGATCGCGGCCGCCACTCCCGTCAGCGCTCCGGAGCCTTTGAAGAAGAAGCTCTCCTACAAGGATCAGCGCGAGTGGGATGGCATGGAGGCCTTGATTCAGGCCGCAGAAGGTGCAGTCGACACTCGGCGGGCGGCGATGGAAACAGCGGCCGCCGCGGGCGATGGCGTGGCTTTGGCCACCGTCTTTACCGATCTGGCTTTAGCGGAGAAGGCTCGCGACACGCTATATGAGCGGTGGCAGGAGTTGGAAGCAAAGCAGGCTTAGTTAGTCCGGAGGGTACCCGGGCAGAGGGTCTGGGTCTGGGTCAGGGCCGATTCCTGGATCTACGGCCACTGGGAAGACCATTTCCCATTTGGAGATGCCTTTGACAAAAATGCGGCTGGATTGGCCCGTCAGGCTGTCGCTTTCGCCCGGAGCCGTGCCCACCAGTTGCGGGTAGAAGCCCGGAGCGAAGCCAATGTCACGGGGCGTGAGGATTTTTGCGGGCGTGGACCAACTGTGCGGATCGCTCAGGTCGCTGCTGTAGGAAAGATAGATGCCTTCCTGGGGCCACTCCGGTTCGCAGCAGGCATGATTCAGCAGGATTACGTATTTGTGGATCTGCGTATTCCAACTGACCGACGGTCCCCAGTAGGCATCCGTATTTGAACGTTCCCACCCGACGTGCACGGGAAGCACGGGGGTAACCCGGCCGCCGATGCCCGCTTGTTCCCATTCGCCCTGATAGTATTTTTGAACGTGCCCCACGGGGTTGGCCCGGTCCTTAAAAGCAAGTCGAGCGATGGATACGCCTTGCGTGCTGGCTTCGCCGCCGTAGTTGTCGAAAAGGAAGTAAAAGAACTCGCCAGTGGGGTCGAGGATGACGGAGAAGTCACCGTGGCCGCCGGCAAAGAAGCCATTTTGGGCATTGCAATTGGGCGCGTCGCCTGAGGAGAGAACAATCCCCAAATCCTCAAAGGTATCGCCGCCGTCGTGCGAGACCAACGCGCCGATGCGCGGTACCGTGAGTCCTTTACCGGGGCAATATCCCCCAGGTTCATTGTGATACCAAGCATAGACGATGCCATCTTCGGGGTCGCGCCAGATCGATTCTATCCACATCGGCTGATGCGCATGGGAATCAATCAGGGGCGGCAGGCCCATGTACAAGGATTGTAGATTGTCACCCGACATTTTGAGTAAGTCGCCGGTGGAGGTGTAAATTTTCAATCGGCCATCGACCCAAAGGCCAGGACTGTTGCCATCTACCACAGATGAGGGATAGGCGAGATAGGGAGCCGAGTGGATCTGGGCGTTTTGCGCGGCCAACTGAGCCGTCAGCAAAAGGAAAAGATGCAATTTCGCCATCGTTGTCATGATGCCTTGGAATCGTCTTAAGTTACTTTAAGATTTATAAGAGTTTACCCAGTTACGAGTAATGATGAGCCAGCCAGTGAAAGGCACCAGCATGACGAGCGCGGTGGCTAGCGCCGCTTGGCGGACGGGGAGGCCATGATCTACCGCCAACCCGGCTAAGTAACTGGACGAAGAAATCGAGATCACCATGCCCGCAAAGTCAGTGGAGAGCAGGCGTCCGCGAAAGGCGTCCTCGCTGAGAGTTTGCAGGAGGTTGGTGGAGAAGACGAAGGCGGTGGAGGCTCCGCCGTGCGCCAGGGCGATGCCGGCCATGGCCAGGGCCAACGAAGTGGACTGGGACAGAATCCCGTAGCCAATCAGCACCAGCCCGAAGCCCGCGGCGATGCCCAAGCGCATCTTGAGCGGATCGTGGCCGGCCCAACGGCCCACCAGCCAAGGCCCCAGCATCGCCCCCAAGCCGCGCGCCGCCATCAGCGTGCTGATGCCCATCATGGCGGCGGCCTGGGGATCGGCGGTCGCCCAGAAGAGCGGGAATTCGCGCTGCCCCATGACGCTCAGAATGACGTAGTTGGAGCCCATCAAGCCGACCCCGGCTTTCACCATCAGGGTGGCGCGGCGGCGCGTGTCGGCCCAGGCGTAGCGAAGGCCGTCGATGAAGGCGGTGGAGCCGGCCAGATCGCGCCAGGTGAACGGCGGCGCGGTCGCCAAGTGCGGTTCCGCAAATCGCATTCGTGAGATGAGCCAGGCGGAGAAGAGAAACGAAACCGCATCGAAAATAAAGACGAAGTTACGGCCAAAAGCGGCGGCCATAAAGCCGCCGAGCGAAGATCCGAGAAAGAACGCCACCGCCCAGGTGACGCCGCCCAGCGTGTTAGCCACCAGGCGCTCCTCGTCGTTACGGGCGATGTTAGGGACGGTGGCGGAGCGGCCGGGCTCGAAGAAGGCCCACATGATGGTTTCGAGCACCAGCAGGACGTAGAGAAGCGGGATGCGGTCCACCGTTTGGGTGAAGAGCATGGCGGCGACGATGATGGCGCGGGCAACGTCGGTGAAGATCATGACGCGCTGGCGGCTGATGCGGTCGTTCAAGACGCCAGCCATCGGACTCACGAAGAGTTGGGGTAGTAGTTGCAGGGCGAGCGTGAAGCCGATGCTCTCGGCGCGGCCGGTGATCTGCAGCAGCACGCTGTAGAGCACGACGGCATAGAGCCAGTCGCCCACTTCGCTGATCAGTTGCGCGGACCACAGCAAACGGAAGTTGCGATTGTGGCGGATGAGCCGCACGATGCCGCCCAACGAAATCATGGGTTCGGGCATGTTAAGGCGTGTAGACGCCCATCCGTTGTTTGGTGAGCCGCACAGTTTCGTTGGCTATGGGCGCGATGCGCGCGGTGCCTTGGCTGAGGATTTGGTCGAGGTTGCCGTCGATCACTTCGCGGTAACGGGCTTGAATCGGCTCTAGCGATTGGGCGACCATCTCGGCCACCTTCTTCTTGAGGTCTCCGTAACGCAGACCGGTGAATTCAGTCTTCATTTCGTCGCCGGTGCGGCCACTAAAGGCTTGGTAGATGCCCAGCAAATTGCGGACCCCCGCGCCCATGGTCTCAAAGTTGACCTCGGGATTTGAGTCGGTGGTGGCGCGCATGATCTTCTTTTTCGCTTGGGCGATGTCGTCCAGCAGGCCGATGGCGTGGCCGGTACCCGTCGCCGATTTGCTCATCTTCTTTTCGGGATCGTCTAAGCCCATCACGCGGGCGCCGCCGTGCGTGGGAAGCTTGGTGGCGGGTACGGTGAAGGTGTCGCCGTAGAGCGAGTTGAAGCGTTGGGCGATGTCGCGCGTCAGCTCCAGATGCTGGCTTTGGTCGTCACCGACGGGGACGATTTTGGCTTGATAGAGCAGAATATCGGCGGCCATCAGCACGGGGTATTGCAACAGCCCCGAGCCGATCGTCTCCTGCTTGGCGCTCTTATCTTTGTACTGCGTCATGCGTTCCAGCCAGCCGAGCGGGGTGACGCAGGTCAGCAGCCAGCCGAGCTCGGCATGGGCGGGGACGCTCGATTGCACCATCAGCGTGGCCGCCTGCGGATCAATGCCGCAGGCGATGAATAGAGCGGCGATTTCGCGGATTTTGGCCCGCAGTTCGGCGGGCTCCTGATAGACGGTGACGGCATGCAGATCGACCACGCAAAAAATGCATTCGAAGTCGTGCTGCAGACGAACAAAGTTCTGGATTGCGCCGAGATAATTACCGATGTGGAGGTGGCCGGTAGGCTGCACCCCAGAAAATACACGTGCCTTGGTCATGAAAGTGGGAGAATCCTATCGTAGCCTGATGGAAACACCTGAAACAAACCCCGAAGAAAATCCAGTGCCCGACGGGGCACCTACTGAAGCAATCGAAGGGGCATTGAGTGACCCGATTGCGCCGCCCAGCGATACCGTGATCGAGAAGCTAGTGTATGGCGGACAGGGCTTGGCGCGCACGGCCAACAAGGTCGTCATGATGCCGTTTGTGATTCCCGGCGAGACCGTCACTTGGCACGCGATCAAGGAGCATCCCGGCCATATTGACGCGCGGCTGTCCAACATCGTGACGGCTTCGGAGTCGCGAGTGGAGCCTCCCTGCCCGGTGTTCGGACGCTGTGGCGGTTGCCACTACCAGCACATCGAGTACGACATGCAGGTGGAGCACAAGAAAAAGATTCTGGCGGAGAGCCTGGCCCGCATCGGCAAGCTGACGCCGCCCGCCGAAATTGGCGCGTTGACCGGGGAGCCCTGGGGCTATCGCAATCGCATCCAGATTCATTTTGAGGGCCGCAAAATGGGCTTTCGCGAGGCGGGTTCGCGGACGCTGGTGCCGATCGAGAATTGCCCGGTCGCGTCACCGATGTTGCAGCAGGCGCTCACGGCGATCAAAAAGCGCATTCGCGACCACCGCTTCCCGGACTTTTTGGAAGAAGTGGAGCTATTCACCAATGAAGAGGAAGTGGTCTTCAATGTCCTGCGGGCGCGGCGCGGCGTCTCGAAAGACTTCTTCCCGTGGATGGCCGAAGTGGTTCCGGGGGCTGACCAAAGCCGCTTATTCTATCAGGTGGGCGACCACCGTTTCCGGGTGAGCTATCAGAGTTTCTTCCAGGTGAATCGCTTTCTGATGGAGCCCCTGGTGGACGCCGTGTTGGGCGATTCCAAGCCCGCCTGGGCCCTCGATCTCTACGCCGGCGTGGGCCTTTTCAGTGTGCCGCTGGCTAAGCGCGGCGGACGGGTGACGGCCGTGGAAGTGGTTCGCGGCGCCGCCGCTGACCTCGACCACAACAAGTTCGCCGGCATTGACGTGGTGCAGAAGGCCGTCGAGTTCTATCTCGAAAAATTCGAAGGGCGGCCGGACCTGATTCTGGCCGATCCGCCGCGCGTGGGCATGGGCAAGAAGACGGTGGAACACTTGGTGGCGTTACGGGCGCCGGAGATCTGCCTGGTATCGTGCGACCCGACGACGCTGGCGCGAGATGCGGCCGGTTTGGTGGCGGGTGGTTATGAGATCACGGCACTGACGATGGCGGATCTGTTCCCGCAAACTTTTCATCTGGAAGCGGTGATGCGGTTGCGGCTGCGTTAGCCGTTCGGTGCAGATTCGTTTGCCGCCGGCGGGATGATCGCCTCGCTCGATGGCACCCTGTCGCGCTGGAATCCGGTTCCGCCCTGCCGAATGAGCCCGCTCCTTATTCAATCGACGCCAGTGAACTGTGTCAACATGGTTTCCGTGCAAATCTACCATCAACCATGGTGATTGGTTTGAGCGAAGGAGCAAGAATGAAGCGTAGAGGATACTTGAGGGCCATGTTGGCCGCCGGAGCGGTTTCGGCTCCGGCGTGGGCCGCCCCGGCGGCGCATCCCATTCAATTGCACGTCGATCTGACGGTGGATCCGGCGAAAGAAAAAGAGATGCTGAAGAACTTTGAGACCATCTTCCGTCCAGCGGCCGCTAAGTTCCCCGGCTATATTGAGGTGAAGATGCTGAAGCTGCGCTCGACGCTGGTGGGCAAGGCGCCAGCCGGCGTGAACTACCGGTTCTCTTTGGCCTACCAAAGCGAGGAATTGCGGCAGAAGTGGGTAGCTTCGGACGTGCATCAGAAGGTATGGCCCACGCTCGAAAACACGCTCGCTCATAAAAACTATACGGTCTTACTGTTCGATGTGAGTTAGCCATGAAGATACTCTGTCTGGCGGCGCTCTGTCTCGCGCCTCTTCCTTTGGCGGCACTGGAGCCGCTGGCTCAGCGAATCGTGCATACCGATCCGGCGAAGTACCGGACGGCCAAGTCCGTACACGGTGGGGCCGGCCAACTGAATTATATGGCTTTGTTCGACGCGCATAGCCTCGACACGAACCTGTTCTTCCTCCACCGCGGCACCATTCAGCCGAAGAGCGGCATCGGCGCCCACTTTCACAATCAGTGCGAAGAGATGTTCGTCATCTTCGACGGTGAGGCCCAGTTTACGATCGATGGGCGAACGTCCCTCTTGAAAGGCCCCGCCGGCGCGCCGTGCCGTATGGGACATTCCCACGCGATCTACAACCCGACAGACCAGCCAGTGCAGTGGATGAACATCAACGTCTCGGCGATGAAGGGCACCTACGACGCCTTCGACCTGGGCGATCCGCGGGTCGACGTGCCGCTCGACCCCATTCCGGTCTTCATGACCATGCGCTTGGACCGCTTATTGCTTCGTTCACTCAGCGGCATGAGCGGCGTGCAATCCCGTCGCGCCCTCGACACTCCCGTGTTTTCGAGCCCTTGGGCCTACGTCGACCATTTGGTGCTCGCGCCAGGCGCTTCCACAAAAGCTCACCTGCATCGGGAACTGGCGGAGTTCTATTACGTGATGAACGGCGACGGCACAGCCACCGTCGTCAATGAAACCGCGGCAATCCATGCGGGCGATGCGGTTCCCATTCAACTCAACGAGTCTCATGCGTTCCAAAACACCGGGACTCAACCCATGGAATTTCTGATCGTGGGCGTTTCCCGCGACAACCATCGACGGGTGGATAGCGTCGAGGCTACCAAACAATGAACATCCCAACGAACCCGACCCGCCGCTCCGCGCTCGTCGCACTGGCGGCGGCCGCCATCGCGCCGGTTCCGCTTAAAGCGGCCGGCAAAAAGGCCACCGCTTTCGCCCTCATCGGCGATCGCTATCATAACTCCGACTACATTCGGATCGGCCTCACCCGCACCATCGCGAAACAGCTGGGCGTCACCGTCGACTTCACCG
>JAYVRS010000135.1:0-2470 GCA_043776185.1 Bryobacteraceae bacterium
GGTGGAAGAGCAAATGGCCAAGGCGAAAGCGAAAATCGGCGCGCCGGAGGCCAAGACTTACCAGCACTTTCAGGATCTGCTGGCTTCGAATGAAATCGACGCAGTGATGATTGCGACACCCGTGTATCTGCATCCGGAACATTTTGAGGCCGCCGTAAAATCCGGCAAACACATCTACATGGAGAAGCCGGCCGGGCTGGATGTGGCGGGCTGTAAGCGGGTGATGCGGGCGGCCGATAGCGCGGACCGCCGGATCAACGTTACCTTTGGCTTCCAACAACGCTACGGCGGCGTCTACGTGAAAGCGAAGCAGATGCTGGACACCGGCGCGATCGGGAAGATCCGGGAAGTGCATGGCGAGTTTCTCAAGTTCGCTCTGCAGGGTAACGAGCCACCGCTGCCCAAGCCGCGCAACGAGAAAGAGAAGTTAGAGCAGTGGAAGCTGTGGCGGAACACGTTTGGGGAGGTGATCGTCGAGACTTACGTACACAATCTAGACGCCATCAATTGGTTTGTGGGGGCGCACCCGTTAAAGGCGGTCGGCACCGGTGGCCGGACGGTGGAGAAGCGGGGCGATCTGCTCGATCATCTTAGTGTGACTTACGACTATCCGGGCAACGTCCAGATGACTTTTGCGGGGTCGCAGATGACGCCGCGTTTCTTCCGCTCCAATCGTGAGCGTTATATTGGCGAGAACGGTTTTATTGAAACGGCTCGCGAGTATTGGACTTACAACACGGGCGCGGGGGCGGTGACGGAGAAGTCGACGCGCGACATTACGGCGGACGCACTGGAGGAGTTTGTGCGGCGGGTGAAGGCCGGCGAACCGGAAAACGTGGGTGTGCGCGCGGCGGAAAGTACGCTGACCGCCATTCTGGGGCAGATGGCGATTGACGCCAAGCGCGAGGTCACTTGGGACCAGATGATGAAGAGCGGGGCTTGAAGTTGTAAGCGTAGTCTGTAGTATGCTGTCAGCCAGATCAAGAAAAGGATTACTACCCATGCTTGCTCGCATGATTGTGACGTTAACGCTCTGCACGGCCGTAGCGGCGGCGCAGAACATCACCGCCAGCATTACTGGCGCGATTCAGGATGGCACCGGTGCCCGCATTCCGTTGGCCAGTGTGAAAGCGACCAACGTCGGCACCCAGGCTTCGTTTGCCGGGGTGGTGGACTCCGATGGCGCCTATAGCCTTCGCGCACTGCCGGTGGGCGTCTACAACCTGCGGTTTGAAGCGGCAGGTTTTCAAGGCCGCGACGTGCGCGACGTTCGCTTGCAGGTGAACGAGACCGCCCGTCTGGACGCCACGTTGAATGTCGCGTCCACCAACGAATCCGTTAACGTTTCAGGCGCGGTGGTGAATGTGGATACCTCCAGCGCGACGTTGCGGACGGTGGTTGACCAAAAGCGAATTGAGGAACTGCCGCTCAATGGCCGCAACGCCACGCAGTTGATGCGGCTGGTGGCCGGCGTGGTGGCCGATCCGCGAGCGGACGTCACCAGCGGCACCACCTACCCCGGCACGACGCCCGTTTCGGTGAACGGCGGGCGTGCCAATGCGACTAACTACGTGCTGGACGGCGCGCAGAATAACGACCTCTATTCTAATGCGCCCAATCCGTTTCCTAATCCCGATGCGTTGCAGGAATTTAGTGTGCAGACTAATAACTTCAGCGCGGAGTTCGGTCGGCAGTCAGGCGGTTTGGTGAATGCGATTACTAAGTCCGGCACGAATAAATGGCATGGCAGCGCGTTCGAGTTTGTGCGCAATCAGGCTTTGAATGCGACTAACTTCTTTGGCGCGGTAGACCCGGCGAAGCAAAAGCGGCGTCAGGATGGGTTGAAGCGCAATCAGTTTGGCGCAACGCTGGGTGGCCCCGTGACGATCCCCAAGCTGTATCAAGGCAAGGACAAGACTTTCTTCTTCTTTTCGTACCAGGGGACGCTGGAACGGCGCGTGCCTTCGGAGGTGCAACGCATTGTTCCGACCACGGCTCAACGAACCGGTAACTTCTCGGCATTGACGCGGGCGCTGCGCGATCCGACGACCAACCAGCCGTTTGCCGGCAACCTGATTCCGGCCAGCCGCGTGAGCCCCATTTCGCGTTACATTCTCGACAACACGATTCCGGATGGGGGAGCTGCCGGACGCCTCTCCACAATCGTTCCGACGCCACTGAACGATCACCAAATTCTGGCGCGCGGCGATCATCAGATTAGCGCCGCCAACCGCGTTTCCGGCCGCTATTACCGTTCCTTCGCCGAGTCACCCGCCTTCCTGAACCAACGCAATCTTTTGGAGCAGACTAGCGGTGGCAAGTGGTTTAACGAATCGATCTCGATTACCGATACCCATATTCTTTCGCCGCGTCTGTTAAACCAAGCGCTTTTCAGCATCAATCGCACCGATGGTTACTTTGTGCCGGTAGCACCCTCGCGTAGCATGGCCGATTTGGGAATTAAGTACTT
>JAYVRS010000136.1:0-2469 GCA_043776185.1 Bryobacteraceae bacterium
TCCATCAACGGCGATCCGGTGCGTGCCCCTTACGCCCTCGTTGACAAAGTTCGCAACAGCAAAGGCCAGCCCCTCGCCATCGTTTACCGCCGCGCCGGAAAAGACGCCAACGTGACGGTCACGCCGATTTCTAAAAAGATTGCCGAAGTCCCCCATGCCGTCTTTATGATCGGTGTCGCGGCCGTCCCGGCCTCCAAAAACGTCCAACTTTCGCCCATCGAAGCCATCAAAGAATCCGCCAGCGTCAACTGGAAAAACGCCTCGCTAATTTACAGCGTCCTGCGCAGTATCTTCGAAGCCCGCCTCTCGCCCAAAACCATTGAAGGCCCCGTCCGCATGGCCCAGATGTCGCGTCAAGCGGCCAAAGAAGGCTTCGACTCTTACGTCAGTCTCATGTCCGGAGTTAGTCTCAACCTCGCAATCTTCAACTTACTCCCCATCCCCATCCTCGACGGCGGCGTCATCCTGATGTTACTAATCGAAATGGTCGCCCGCCGCGACCTCAGCCTGCGCCTTAAAGAGATGGTCTTCACCGTCAGCTTCGTCTTCCTGATCAGCTTAGTCGCGTTCGTCCTTTACAACGATATCCAAAAAGTCTTGAAGAGCTAGCCGACCCGCTCTGCCCAGCGGCCTCAGGCCCTGCAAGACTTAAGCATACACCTCATGAAAATGGGATATCCTCAAAAGGAGTCACTAATATGGATCAAGAACTCAAAGTCTATCTCGACGCGATGACGACCGACATGGGTACCCTGACGACCGACATGATCGGAATGAAAGCCGACATAACCGGATTGAAGGTCGACATGGGTACCCTGAGGGCCGACATCCGCCAGGAAATGGGAGAGATGAAACGTGAATTGCGAGAGCACACAGAAACCGTCGAGACCCGCTTGCTGACTGAATTCTGGAAGTGGGCCAAGACTGCCGATGCTCGTTATCGACAGAATCAGGCCGTGGTCGGTGCCATGGACGATCGCGTTGGGGCCGTTGAGGATCGTGTCTCGGAACTCGAACGCCGAAGAGCCAACTAAGTCAGCGGCCCGTTGAAATGGCGCTTACCCGACCCGTCCTACGCTAGCGGTTGACCTTCGCATCCCACCAACCTAGCGCGGCAAGCGCAAACTCGACGCGCGGGGAATCAACCGTTGCTCCAACAAAATCGTACGGCGTCGGCTAGGCTGCGCCACCAAGCTTAAAGCCAATTTCGCCGTCTTCAAACCGATCCCGCGGCCATCCTGATCAATCGTGGTCAGCGACACCGCCAGAAAATCGGAGTTGCGGATGTTGCCGCAACCCACCACGGCCATGTCTTGCGGAATTCGCAGCCCGGCGTCGAGAATCGCTTTCATCGCCCCGATGGCCGTTGGGTCGTTAAAGCAAAAGACCGCGTCGGGCCTCGGACGCGCGGTCAGCAGTCGCTGCATCGCCACATACCCGCTATCCTCGGCACTGTCATCGCCGTGCGCCGTGGCCTGCACATGATCGGGGGCGACCATCATTCCCGCTTCGGCCAACACTTCCCGATAGCCGGTCGCGCGGCCCGCCGCGGTGCTCGCGTTGGTCGGGCCAATGTGAGCGATGCGCTGGTAACCCTGCTCCACCAGATGACGCGTGGCCAAACGCCCGGTGAGGCGGTCGTCGACGCCCACAAAATGAGCGGGAAAGCCTTCAAATTGACGGTCCACCAAAATCAGCGGTACGTTACGGTCCAGCACGGGTTGCAGCACGCCGGGGTCCAGATGGGAGGAAGCAACCATCAGCAAATCCACGCCCCGATTCAGCAGATGCTCCAACTGGTCCGCCTCCACCGCCGCCTCGTCCAGTGAGGAAGACATCATCAAATGGTACCCCTGGGCCCGCAACACGCCGGCCATGTATTTGGCGATCTCGGCAAAGAAAGGATGCGTCAGGTCCGGCACCACGAAGCCCATCGTGTAGCTACGGCCCGTGGCTAGTGAGCGGGCGGCCACATTGGGTTGATAATTCAACTCCGCCATCCGGGCCAACACCCGCCCGCGCGTTTCATTCCCGATGTCGCTGCGTCCCCGGAAGACTTTGGAGACCGTCACGACGGACAGCCCAAGGTCAGCGGCGATATCTTTCATGCGCACTCGGCGCCCTGTGTTCCCTAAATCGTTGGCCAAAACTGTCTTCCCAAACTAGGCCAGACTAGCACATCGGCCGATGACGGCCCTAGAAACCAGCCCTAGAATCCCGAAGGCCGGATCCAAAAACTCTCGCGCCAGCTGCCACCCGCCGGTACGCTTTGCAAGGGAAACTTACCTTCCTGTGCCAGATTAAATGCGTTAGTTACGCCCGTCATTGGCTCAAAGCAAATAAAATTGCGCCCTGGCGGCGCGTACACCACGGCCACCGGGTACTTAGGCCCGTAAATCACACTAACCTTCTGTTGCTTACCCAACACCCAGAACTCGGTGCGACCCTGCGCGTCCGCCGACAAGTCCG
>JAYVRS010000137.1:0-2459 GCA_043776185.1 Bryobacteraceae bacterium
CCTAGGTGTCTTCGTTTCCCTGGACATGTTTCTTTACTATGTCTTCTGGGAAGTCTCCATTGTGCCGGTGCTTTTCCTGGTCGGCATGTGGGGTACGGAGAAGCGCTCGGCCGCGGCCATTAAGTTCTTTCTCTATACGATGACCGGCAGCGTGTTGATGCTGGCCGGAATCATCTATCTCTATACCAAGACCAACACCTTCGACTTTACGCGCTTGGCGCTGCTGGCCCATTCGCTGCCGGCTGAAGCGCGCTGGCTGATGTTCCTGGCTTTCTTCTTCGCCTTTGCGATTAAGACTCCTTTGTTTCCCTTGCACACTTGGTTACCCGACACTTACACGTCGGCACCAACTCCGGTAACGGTGATGCTAGCCGGGGTGCTCTCGAAGATGGGCACTTACTCGTTGTTACGCTTCTGCGTTGGCCTATTTCCCGAGGAGGCTCAGCACGCCGCTCCTTGGGTGGCGGCCTTGGCCGGCATCAGTATCATCTACGGCGCTTTAGTGGCGATCGTACAGCCGAACATGAAGCGGCTGGTGGCTTACTCTTCGGTTTCGCACTTAGGCTTCGTCGTACTCGGTATCTTCTCCTTTAACCGCTGGGGATTTGATGGCGCCGTTTACCAGATGGTGAACCACGGTATCTCGACCGGGGCGCTTTTTCTCTTGGTCTGGTTCCTGGAAGAGCGCCGGCATTCGCTCTACATTGCCGATTACGGCGGCGTGGCGCGCGTGGCTCCCTGGTTGGCCACGGCTTTCATGGTGACCACCCTTGGTTCAATCGGGTTACCGATGTTAGGTAACTTCGTCGGCGAGTTTTTGATCTTGCAAGGCGCGGCCAAGGCCAGCTTTGCCTGGGCGGTCTTCGCCTCGGTAGGGGTCATCCTGTCGGCCGTCTATATGCTGTGGTTGTATCAGCGGGTGTTCTTTGGTGAAATCGCTGAGGCCGTGGCTGCCCATATGCCGGATTTGAGTCTGCGCGAATGTGCGGTAATTTTGCCGCTGATTGTGCTAATGATCTGGTTCGGTATCTCTACTAGCGGGATGCTTGAGCCGATCTCGGCCGCCAATGGCGCGCTGCTCAACTTACTCGAAGGTCCTGCACGCGTGGCGGTGATGA
The DNA here is from genome assembly GCA_043776185.1 of Bryobacteraceae bacterium. Lineage (GTDB taxonomy): Bacteria > Acidobacteriota > Terriglobia > Bryobacterales > Bryobacteraceae > JALHNI01. The sequence goes on from JAYVRS010000137.1 coordinate 1,119, forward strand.
AATGAATAGCCTCTTTCCATCGTCCGCTGATTTCTTTCGTGTCGCTCCCGAAATTATTCTGACCATTTGTGGCACCTTACTTATGGTGCTGGAGCCAGTGACCGGTGATGGTAAGGGCGAGAAGCCGATGTTGCGTGGGCTGGCGATGGTCGGCTTAGTGGCGGCGATACTGGCGGCGATCTTCGCTTACGGCGATCCGGGGGCGGCTTTCAACGGCATGCTGTTGATCGACGGGTTTGGCACTTTCTTTTCGGTCTTAGTGATTGGCACCGGCTTACTCACGGTCTTCTGTGCGCAGGATTATCTGGTGCGTGAGCGCCATGAGAACGGTGAGTTCTATGCCTTGTTACTCTTTTCGATTGCTGGGCAGTGTATCATGGCCACGGCGAACGAGTTAATCATTCTATTTATTGGTCTGGAGATCTCGTCCATATCCTCCTATATCCTGGCGGGCTTTCTGCGCGATGACCGGCGCTCTAACGAGAGCGCGCTGAAGTACTTTCTGTTGGGCTCCTTTGCTACAGGCTTCCTTCTTTATGGCGTGGCCTGGATCTACGGAATTACGGGTTCGACGAACCTAGCAGTGATCCAGAGCACGCTGGCGGCGGCCCCGGTGAACCCGCGGCTTTTGGCATTGGCGGCCTCGCTGATGTTTGTGGGCTTCGCTTTCAAAGTTTCGGCCGCTCCTTTCCAGATTTGGGCTCCCGATGTCTACCAGGGGGCACCGGCCCCGGTAAGCGCGTTTCTCTCGGCGGGCCCCAAAGCGGCCGCTTTTGCGATCTTCCTGCGCGTTTTCACGACCGCTTTCGGTTCGATGGCGGAGAAGTGGGAACCCGTGTTCTGGGGTTCCGCGTTGTTGACCATGATGGTCGGTAACTTTGCGGCCTTGCGGCAAAACAATATCAAGCGGTTACTCGCTTACTCTTCGATTGCCCATGCGGGTTACGTGATGGTGGCAGTTACTTCGCACAGCGAAGTGGGTACGGCGGCCGCGATGTTCTATCTGGCGTCCTACGCTTTCGTCAACGTCGGGGCCTTTGCCGTGGTGAGCTATGTAGCCGCCAAGGGCGAGAAGCATTTAGGTATCGAAGACTTTGCGGGGCTAGCGGCGCGCCAGCCGTTGGCCGCCTTGGTGATGACGATCTTCTTTACTTCCCTGATCGGCGTACCACTTACTGCTGGTTTCTTCGGTAAGTTCTATATCTTTAAAGCGGCGCTCGACGCGGGTATGGTCTGGTTGACCGTGCTTGGCTTACTGAATAGTGCCGTGGCTGCTTACTATTACTTGCGGGTGATTGTCGTGATGTATACGCACGAGCCATCGCATGCCGTTCGGGAGTT
>JAYVRS010000138.1:0-2458 GCA_043776185.1 Bryobacteraceae bacterium
GCGCTATGACTCGATTGTCGAAAAGAAATGGGAAAGCTGCCGCGGCCTGGGCTTTAGCTTCGGCTATAACCAGATTGAGGGCCCGGAGCATGTCATCGCCGGCGACAAGTTAATTGAGTTACTTGTCGAAATTGTCAGTAAGAACGGCAACCTTTTACTCAACGTCGGCCCGAAGCCCGATGGCACGATCAGCGAAATCCAGAAGGACCGCTTAGCGACGCTGGGTAAATGGCTAAAGGTGCACGGCGAGGGTATTTTTGATACCAAGCCTTGGATACGGGCGACCGCGAAAACGGCAGACACCGATGTCCGATTTACGCGGAAGGGTGATTCGGTTTACGCTTTTCTTTTGAAACCCTCCACCGGCGAATCGATTCGGGTGCCGAACGTCTATGCCGCGGAGGACACGAAAATAGAAATGCTGGGCCGCTCCGGTCCGCTCGAATGGCAGCAAAGGGGGCGCGACATTATGGTCAAGGCGAAACATGCCGGCCCGTACGCCGCGGCGCTCAAGCTAACACCGATGCCTCAGCAGCTAGTGCGAGACTAGGCCGCGTTAGTTTAGACGCTCACGTAATCAGCAAGGTCGACGCCCATGCGGAGCATATTAGTTAGAGAAAAGTTGGGGTCGGATGGGGATGCGGCTCAAGGCTGCGCGTAAGCGCACCGCCTTACCCGGCGCGACGGGCTACTTATAGCCCGCTACGCCGCATCACATCTGAGAGCCACCCCGCCACCGCCGGCAGTGATCCTAGTTTGTGTGGGTTAGTTCTCCCCGTTGATCGCGATCGCCGTCGCTTCGGCAGCCGGAGTGCCACTGCCCCAAACGATGCTTTCGCCCCACACCACACTTTGACCGGCCATATTTCCCATACCCCACACCACACTGGTGCCCCAGACAACGTTAGTACCCCACACGACATTGGTGCCCCAGACTAGGTTGTTGCCCCACACGACGTTGGTACCCCACACCACGTTGGTACCGTAGACCAGTGAGATCACGTTGGACGGGCTGAGTGCCACCGTTGGCGACAAGGCTAGCACCGTTCCCGTCATCGGCGTCGTATCGTTGAGCGCGGCCCAGACATCCAGGTAACCCGCGCCTACCGTGAAGATATCGTAGTTACTCGCATAACTCACCCCGGTCACCGCATCGACCGTGGTGCTGTACAGCGGGAACGCCTTGGTCGCCGTCCGCATCAAGCGGGCCTTTACTTGGTCCGGCGTAAGCGTGGGGAATTTTTGGAGCAACGCCGCCGCCGCGCCGCTCACCATCGGCGTCGCCATGCTAGTGCCACTCAAAATGAAGTAATCGTTGTGGACCTCATTCGCCGGATACTGGCTCTCCATCGGACTGTTCATGTTCAGTTTGGCCGAGACAATGCGGTTACCGGGTGCCACGAGGTCGGGCTTCACCACATGGTCCAAAAGCGTGGGCCCCTTGGAACTGTAGCTGGCGATCAGATCGTCTGAGCGGGAGGCCGTGCCCATCGTCTTCATGGCACCTACCGTGATCACATAAGGATCGTTGCCCGGGGCGGTGATGGTGGCGTAACCGTTGGTGCCCTTGCTATTGTTCCGTCCCTCGTTGCCGGCGGCCACCACCACGACGATGCCCGCCTTCCAGGCGGCCTCCACGGCTTGGCACAGTGGATCCGTCTTGTAGCTGCCGGCCACGGGGCGGCCCAGGGACAGGTTGATGATCCGGATGTTGTAGGTCGCCTTCAGGCTAATCGCTTTTTGAATCGCCGCAATCACCGCGCTATCCGTGCCGCGGGCGTTCGTATCCAGCACCCGCAAGTTGATGATCTTGGCCCCGGGGGCAATGCCCTTGTATTTGCCTCCATACAATGCACCACTGCCGGCGATGATTCCGGCGACGTGCGAGCCGTGGCCGTAATGGTCCTTGGCATCGGCTTCGGTGGTGACGAAGTTCTGCGAGTAAACCACTTGGCTGGCGACATCAGGCGCGTCGACGCCACTGTCGATCACCGCCACGCCGACGCCGGTGCCCTTAAAGCCGTTGGCTTGGGCTAGCGTCCCGTTCACGGCTTGCACCGCAATATCCAGCGTGCCAAATACTTCGCGATCCGGCGAGACGGAGACCACATCCGGGTCGTTCTCCAGGTCGGCCAGTTCGCGCGAGCGAAGCGAATAGTGGCTGGCCTGAATTAACGAAAGATCGGTCTTGTGCTTTCCGCCGCGGCTACGCATCTTCTGATGCTGGCTCGCAGTAGGCGCCTGCCGGTATTGCACGATGACATCGACCGTGGCGTCCGGGTCCAGGTTCTCCAGGTCCTTCGCAACCTTGCGCTCGGCGGCGGCAGTCATCGCGAGGGCGAAAATGAGGAAGAGATTGGCAATTGATTTTGACATTCTGGTCACTAACATTGCAGTTGGGATGCCAAATCCAAATGGCTCGTAAGTGATTGATTTAAAGAAAGCGTATAGTCCGGTG
>JAYVRS010000139.1:0-2457 GCA_043776185.1 Bryobacteraceae bacterium
ACGCGCGTGCAGCAGTTACTGCCGCCCGGGATGAAATTGGAGATCGTGCAGGACCAGGCGCGTTATATTGACGCGGCGTTCCACGAGGTGCAGATGCACCTGATTCTGGGTTCGATATTGGCTTCGTTAGTAGTACTGCTCTTCATGCGCAATTGGCGCGCCACGGTGATCGCGGCCGTCGCGATTCCCGCCTCCATCATTTCCACCTTCGGCGCGATGCGCCTGTTCAACTTCACCTTGAATAACATCACGATGCTGGCCCTGGTGCTGATGGTGGGCGTGGTGATCGACGACGCCATCGTAGTGTTAGAGAATATCTTCCGTTTCATCGAAGAGAAGCGCATGTCGCCTCGGCAAGCGGCGATCGAAGCCACCAAGGACATTGGCATGGCCGTCACCGCCACTACCTTTAGCTTGGTGGTCGTCTTTCTACCGGTATCGTTTATGTCGTCGATCTCCGGCCGCTTTCTCTTCTCCTTCGGCGTAACGGCGACCGTCGCAATTCTGGTATCGCTGATTGTTAGCTTCAGCCTGACGCCGATGATGTGCTCGCGCATGATCAGCGGAAATTCACTTGGGCACGATACGCGCGATGGCTTCTATGGCTGGATTGAGCGGACTTACATGAGCCTCCTCGGCTGGGCCATGCGGCACCGGCTGGCGATTGCCGGCTTAGGCATCGTCACCATCATGGGTATGTTCCCCCTGTTCCATTTACTGAAGCAGGAGTATCTGCCCACCAATGTCGACGAAGGCGAGTTCGAGATGAGCGTGAATGCGCCGGAGGGGGCTAGTCTCGACTCGATGAAGCAAGCACTCACTCGCATTGAAGACAACATGCGCGACTTGCCGGGGATTAAGCACATCGTCTCCATTATTGGCACTGGTTACTTGCAACAAGTAAATAGCGGGCGGATTTATGTTCGTCTGGAAGACGTCGAGGACCGCGTGTTGTCCATTCCTCGTCTTTGGCGAAAGACGCTCAGTGGCGATCCGATGGCGGCGTTCAAGGGCCTCTACTCGCAACGTGATGTCATGGCCGCCGTCCGCGCGAAGCTGAAACTGATTCCGGACTTACGCGTGCGCGTGGGTAACCTACAAACCATGAATACCGGTTCGGCCCCCTACGACATCGATTTCGCCATTCGCGGGCCTGAACTGGTGGAGCTCAACCGTTACAGTGAAGCCATGCGGGCCAGGGCGCTGAAGACGCCCGGCCTTACCGACGTCGATACTACCTTGCGCCTCAACAAGCCCGAACTGCGCGTCACCATTGACCGCGACCGCGCCGCCGACCTGGGCGTCGACGCCTCCGACATTGCCACTTCGCTGCGGCTGATGGTGGGCGGCGACGACGAAGTGTCGCGCTTCCGCGATGAGAAGATTGCCGAGGAGTACGACGTGGAGGTACGCCTCAAGGACGGTGATCGTAACTCGATGGCCAATATTTCCAAGCTGTATGTGCCTTCGTCGAAGACCGGCCTCATGCGGCTCGACAACGTCGTACGACTGAAAGAATCCATGTCGGCTTACCGCATCGAAGGGCTTGACCGGCAACGGCAAGTAGGCATCCGCGCCAACGTGCTGCCCGGTTTCGGCCTGGGCGACCGGCTGCCCGAGATGTTTAAGGCGGCCGAAGAGTTGAACATGCCTCCGGCTTATTCCACCGTCGTCATCGGGCGCGGCCGCGAGTTCGAACGCACGCTGAACGAATTTCTGCTCGCCTTCGCGCTCTCGGTGGTCTTCATGTACATGATCCTGGCGAGCCAGTTTGAAAGCCTGATGCACCCGGTAACGATCCTGCTGAGCCTGCCGCTGGCCGTGCCGTTCGGCTTCTTCTCACTGTGGCTATTCAATGAGACGCTGAACCTCTATTCGGCACTCGGCATCCTGGTATTGTTCGGGGTGGTGAAGAAGAATTCGATCTTACAAATTGACCACACGAATAACCTGCGGCGCGAGGGCTTACCCCGCCTGCAGGCCATTTTGCAGGCCAATCGGGATCGCTTGCGGCCGATTCTGATGACGACGGTGACGCTGGTAGCCGGCATGTTGCCGCTAGCGTTGGGCAACGGTCCGGGGGCCGAAGAGCGCCGTTCGATTGCGATTATCGTCATCGGGGGCCAGTCGTTGTCGCTGTTACTCACGTTGATTGTCACGCCGGTGGCTTACTCCCTATTCGATGACCTGGGCGCTTTGCTGTCACGCCGGCAACCGGCCGAGGCCCCAGCCACCGGTGATTAGAACTGCGCTAAGATAGCGGCGACATGTTACTCATCTTCCTCTTAGCTGCCAGCCTGGCGAGTGCGGCCACTTATCAGGTGACGCCCGACATTGAGTTTGCCGCCCCGAATGGCGAAAGCCTGAAGCTGGATGCCCACATTCCGGAAGGCGAAGGACCGTTTTCGGCCGTCATCCTCGTGCATGGCGGCGGGTGGACGGCGGGCCACAAGACGG
>JAYVRS010000140.1:0-2456 GCA_043776185.1 Bryobacteraceae bacterium
TTGGCTTCGACTAGGTAGAGCGTTTTGTCGTCCGGCGTGATCGAGATCCCGTTGGGCCGCTGCACCTCGGGAGTGGCCAGCAAACGGGTCAGCTTGCCATCCACGTCGATGCGGTAGACGGCGCCACCGGTCAAGTCGGTAAAGTAGAGGCGACCGGCGGAGTCGTAGGTGACGTCGTTGGGTCCATTGAAGGGCTTGCCCTCAAAGCCTTCGGCCAGCACCTCCACTTTATTGGTCTTGAGGTCGGTGCGCGTCACGCGCGGCTTCAAGACGGTCGTAGCCGCGAGGTGCGATTTGCCGTGAACATTGTTCGCCTTCAAGTTCGCGCCTTCGCAGGCCACCAGTCGGCCTTGGGCGTCGATAATCAGGCCGTTGGCGTTGTTACTCTGCTCGCGAAACACCGAGACCACCCCGCCTGGTGCCATGCGCAGAATGCGCTGGTTCATCAGTTCGGTGAAGTACACGTTCCCGGCATCGTCCGCCGTTGGCCCTTCAGTAAAGGCTACGGTAGTCGCGGCCGTCGCCTCGTCAATGGGCTTAAGGGCCGGCGTGAAGCCTCCGCGCGGGGCACAGGCCGTGAAGCAGAGAACGGCAAGAAGGGCGAAGCGATAGATCATAGCTCCGCTCATACTATCAGGCTCGCAGCAGACGGCGGGCGTTATCTACGTAAACCTTCTTGAGGACGGCGTCGGATAGTCCCAAGCCGTAGATGCGCCAGCGGCCCTGAGGCGGCACCTTGGCTGGGGCATAGTCGAAATACTCATCCTCGGTTTCGAGGAACCGGAAATAGATCTGATACAACAGGTCGCCAAAGACCTGCTGCGGGAATTCGTCGCCGTGCGGTACGGCGTCCGTGCCGAAGACAATGCGGTCCTGGTATTTATCGAAGAAGCGCTGGGAGGCGCGCGGTTGGCGGCCGAGTTCGCCGATGCGTGCGGCGATGTCGATATGCAGATTGGGATAGCGACTGAGCCGCTCGGCAACGTGGCCCAGGTTCTCGGCGAAGTTGCCGGCATGCAGCGCCACAAACTGCGTCTGGGGATGGCGGGCGATGACGCGGTCGCGCGCGGAGAGTAACTGGTCGTTAGTCGGAAATCCGGGGCCGTAGAAGCTCCAGTCCGGGTGGTTGTTGAGCTCTTCGTAACGTTCGTTCTTACGGTCGGTGGGCGTAAAGAAAGCGAGCGGATCGGAGACGTGAATGGCGACGGGAATTTGCATGGCCGCGCAGGCCTCCCACATCGGGTCGAAGCGCCGGTCGTCGACCGCAATCAGCTTGCCCGCCGTGACATCTTCGCGGAGATACAGGCCGAGCGTTTTGAGGACCTTCAGTCCCCGCGCGCCGGCTTTGGCCGCCGCGACCACTTCATCGGCTTGGCGCTTCGGATAATCGGACGCCGCAATGGCGGCCCACATCGGTTCCATAAAGGTCATGAAGCGGCCGGGCTGCACCTTGTCGTACTTACTGATGGCGTCGCGAACACCCGCGCCGTAGCCGCCGGTAAGATTGCAGAGCGTGCGGATGTTACGGCGCTCCATCACCGCGAGTAACTCGGCGGGCGGCGCCAAGTAAATGCGCTTGGGCACCAACCCGACGCCCTTCTGGCTCTTGGCGGACCAGCAGAGATGCGCGTGGAAATCGATGGCCGGATAGCGCGCCCGCTCGACTTTCGTCACCGAGGTGGCCAGCATGCTGGTGGGCTCAAAGTCCTTTAAGGGCAATTGCTGCGCGGCTACTACGGGTGCGGTTAACAGAAAATGACGGCGTCGCATGAGGTGTCGCATGAAGTGCATGATAGCGTGAGAGTTGATGAGAGAACTTGAAGGCCGCGTCATTCTGGTTACCGGGGCCGCCAAACGCATTGGCCGCTCCATCGCTTTGCGGCTCGCCCGCGAGGGCGCGAAGGTCGCCGTGCATTACAGCACGTCGCGCGACGAGGCCGAGGCGACGGCGCAGGAGTGCGGCAACGCTCCCGTCTTTGCCGCGAACCTCGAGAGCGTGGCCGAGATCGAGCGGCTCTTCGCCGAGGTGCATGGCCATTTCGGCCGCCTCGATGGCCTCGTCAACAACGCGGCGCGTTTCACCAAGCGCAACCCGCTCGACATCACCGAAGCTGACTGGGACTTTATCCATTCGGTGAACCTGAAGGCGGTCTTCTTCTGCTGCCAGCAAGCCGCGCGCCTGATGCAAGCCAGCGGCGGCCAAACCGGCGGCCGAATCGTCAATATCAGCTCCGGAGGCGCGCTACGACCGTGGCCCCACCACGCCCCTTACTGTGCCTCGAAGGCCGGCGTGGCTCACCTGACGCGCGCGCTCGCCGTGGCTTGGGCGCCGCAAATCAGCGTCAACTCAGTAGCCCCGGGCGTGATCCCGTTTGGCGAAGAGAACGAGCCCGGCGTGCGGGCTTTGATCGACAAGAGCCCGGCGCATCGCCCGGGTACGGGGGAAGAAATCGCGG
>JAYVRS010000141.1:0-2456 GCA_043776185.1 Bryobacteraceae bacterium
CCAAGCAGATCGGACGCGATGCGCGGTACGAGCGCACACGCATGTATGCCAAGAAGAGGCCAAGCAGAACCGAGACCAATAGCGACAGTATTTCCCTAATCTCATATGGAGAGTTGGTCGGTCTTATCGACACAAAAAGACTGATCAATGATGCGAGCGAACCAGTTAGGCTCAGAAGCTCCACAAGTAGCGACGTCATTAATTAGTGTTTCTCCGTTGGTTCTTTTCACACAGCGTATCATACGACTCTTCCGTGAGTTGCAGCGACTCAGCTAGGAAGCAACGACCACGATTTCGCCAGGAAGCCCTACCAGATCGTCTCCACCTGCGACGCGCGAATCTTGCCATCGCGGCTGACCAAGGGCACACGCAGAGCCACAGCGGTAGCTGAGATGATTCGATCTGGAAAGTCCGGCACTTCGCTGCGGCTCACGAACTCAAGTGCATCGGCGACGGCACGGTCGAGCGGAGCTAAGCGCAAAGGAGTGCTCGGATCGTCGATGGCGCGGACCAGCCGTTCCCTTGCCTCGACGGAAACGCGACCCTTCTCAATTAGATACGTGAGTTCCACTAGGCAGACCGAAGGAACGTGGATCGGTTCACCATTCGCCGTTGCCAGATCAAGCGCCGCCTCAGCCATTGTCGAAATACGAGGATCATCCATCAGATACCAGACAATAGCGTGAGTATCCACAGCCACCGATGGCATTAGATATCGTCCCGAGGGAAGTTCTTCCACATCTCGCGTTGATTTTCTTCGATGTCTTCCGCCGAAAGCGAAATCTCAAGATCCGCCCAAAGCCCCTTGACGCTTTTGAAGGGTTTCTTGGGAGCGGCTTCCTCCCGAAGACGGGTGACGTGGCACAAGACCTCTTGCTGTTTCTCAGGTGGTAAGGTCCGGACGGCTTCGAGAATGGCCTGCTCGATGGACATGGAAAATCTCTTCCTTCATTATGGCAGTATGGCAGGAGCCGCTCACTTCGTGCGCGGCCGAGATGGTGGGCGAAAATCCATCGCGGCTCTTTATTACGATTACGTGACAATCTTGTTACACTTTCATGTGTGCGTCGGCTCCTCACCGTCTTCGCCCTGACGGCGCTTTCCGTCGGCGGGCAAGTGCCTCAATTCGAGTCCTGGACCGACACCACTTTGACGGCCTGGCCCAATCAGCGCACGGAATTAAACGTCACGATCCAGGAGCGCTCCTACCCCACCCGCCTCGACGCTTACCGCACGCGCACCGGACCCATCTTGGAACATCGCCTCCGCGACGGCCTGTCCTTCTGGGGCGGCGTTTACTTTCAGCATGTGCAATCCGGCGTCGGCGAGAAACAAACCTTCGACAATTTAGGGCGCTTCTTCGGAGGGCTCACCTATCGCGTCTACCGCAAAGGGCTCGTGCAGATCGATGGTCGAACGGTGGCTGAACGCTTCGTCGGCGTCACTACCGGGACTCGTCACATTTCCGTCAGCGCGTCCTCGTAAACTTCGACCAGCGTCTCGCCCCGCCAGCAATGAGCTTTTCTGGAATAGCACTGGCCTGCTCAGCAATCGCGTCGCAGTGGGTCTGCGAACCCGCTTCAATCCGGAAAGGGCTATGTTGACTGGATTTCTTTGGGAGAATCGCAGCTTCGCCTATCAGCCCAGCCCCGGCGCGCTGGTGATCAGCGTCACTTACCGCAAACGCGCTGCCCGGAAGTCTTAATGTTACCCTAAATAATTGCGCCGATTCGCTATCTTATTTATTTGGGCTACCGTCACGGCGAGCGCCCAAGTTCCTTCATTTGAAGGCTGGGGAGAATTGACGGCTACCGCGTGGCGTAATGACCGTACGGAGCTCAACTTTAACCTTCAGCACCGTAACTACCCGTCGCTGCTCGACATCTACAGCAGCCGGGTCGGGTTTACCGCGGACCATCGTTTGCGCGACGGCCTCTCGCTCTGGAGCGGCACTTACTTCCACCACATTCAGTCCGGAGTCGGCGAGAAACAACGTTTCACCAATTACTTTCGCTACTTCGGTGGTTTGAACTACCGGCTCTACCGCAAAGGCATTCTACAAATCGATGGACGAACCGCCGCCGAGCGCTTCGTCGACTTAGATGGGCAAGACTTCACCCGCTTCCGCCATCGAGTGCTGGCCGGTTTTGATAAACGGGTCGCACCTTACGTCAGCGGTGAGCTCTTCTCGAGAATCAACACTTTACTCAGCCATCGCGCTACGTTCGGCGTGCGGACGAATTTTAAACCTGCCTGGAGCCTACTGACCGGAATGGTTTGGGAGAACCGCTCCTTCAACCATCAGCCGACACGTTACTGGGTTACCGTCAATTTAATTTATCGGAAGGCCGCTCGTTAGCCCCCGGCTTTGCGTACCTTGCGTGGTTTCACTTCGTTGATGGCCTGCGGCATCTCTACCACCGGAGCCGGTGGCTTCTTCAGGGCGGCCAACGAAT
>JAYVRS010000142.1:0-2455 GCA_043776185.1 Bryobacteraceae bacterium
GACTTCTACCGTCTGCAAGCCTTCTTTAATGCCATTCAGGTCGACAACATCGACGTGCCGTTTCGCGATCCTGAGTTCGCCGCCACGGCCACCAAGCACGTCGAAGAGAACCAGCGCCTCCTCAAGGAAGGCCCCGAAAAGAAAGCGCTCGATGCGCAGGAAAAAGAGCTGCTGCCCAAGCTGATCGCTTACCGCAAAGCTCACGCGGAGAAAGAACTGGCGGGGACCGATCTGCGGCTGGAGATACGGCGGGCCGACCGGCGCATCTTCACCGAAGCCGAGCGACGCCTTCACGCAAACCGGAAAGAAGATGCGGACCGGACCCAGGACCCCGAGGAGAAGCAGGCCTTAGAGGCCTATGAGGCGCAACTGATGCCCCGACTGCGGGCCGCCTACGCGCGCCCAGAGTTCGACGCCCTGGGTCGCTTCGACGTCCTGACCGTGGAGGACGTGCGCACCGAGGCTACGCGTGAGACATCCAAGGTCTTCACCAAGGCCGAACTCGACCGCCATCACGAACTCTCCGAGACCCTGGCGGTATACCAACGACGGCTGGGACGGTGGAAAACGAACGCGCTGACGGTGCGCAACGTCCCTGGCCCCCCGAACGGCCCGGCCTTGCCGCCCACGCGGGTTCTGCTGCGCGGCGACTATCGCCAGCCAGGCGAGGTGGTGGAGGCGGGCTTCCTTTCTGCCATCGCCGGCCAGACCGAGCCGGCCACGATCGAGAGCGATCGCTACCGGCAATTTCCCACCCGCGGCTGGCGCACGACGCTGGCCAAGTGGATTGCCTCCCCGGAAAATCCACTCACGGCGCGGGTGATGGTGAATCGCATTTGGCAGCAGCACTTTGGGCGCGGCATCGTCGCCACGGCCTCCGACTTTGGCGTCAATGGCGAACGCCCCACGCACCCCGAATTGCTCGATTGGTTGGCCCACTCCTTCATCGAGAGCGGCTGGAGCATCAAGCAGATGCACCGGCTGATGCTGACCTCGGCCACCTATCAACAGGCAACCGAGAATCCGCGTGCCGCAGAGGTTGACCCTGACAACCGACTGCTGTGGCACTTCAATCGACGCCGCCTTTCGGCCGAAGAGATTCGCGATGGCATCCTGCAATTGAGCGGACGCTTAAATCCGGAGCGCGGCGGCCCCAGCGTGTTCCCGGCCCTGCCGGCCGATCTGGCCGACTTTGCCCGTTATGGGCGTGGCGGAGCAACCATGTGGGAGTCCAATGAACGCGAATCCGATCTTCGCCGCCGCTCGGTGTACACTTTCCAACGCCGGTCGATGCCGCTGCCGATGATGGCGGCCTTCGACGCGATCGTATTTAGCGAAAGCTGCGATCGGCGTAGCGCCACCACGACGCCACTGCAAGCGCTCGCCCTGATGAACGGGGAGATGCTGCACGAGGAGGCCGGTTTTCTGGCGAAGCGGCTAACGGGCAATCGAACCACTCAAATTCGGCAAGCGTTTGAACAGATACTGGGTCGGCCAGCCAAGGACGAGGAAGTGAGCAAGCTCGCCGCCTATCCGGGCGAACTTGAGGCTTTATGCCGTATCTTGCTCAATTCCAACGAGTTTCTCTACGTGGACTGACTACTGAGAGCTAGTGACGAAACAAACCCGGGAGTCGTTGATTCTATATGGGTTAACCTACGCCTTGGCACCGAGCAGCATTACCCGCTCACTATCGTTCGCGGCTGGTTTGGATTGACGAAACGAACCGGCATGTGATTGATTTTGTTCAAGGCACTGCGGAAAGCCCGAGGTAGGGGAGGAACCATGCTCTAAGCTTATCAGAACTACTTGAGCTTTATGACGTATTATATTGATTCTAATCGATAAAATACTGGTTACTGCTGGGCAGGCTTGGTGGCGCTGGCCTGTGAGGCGTTCCCTTCCACTTCGGCTAGTTGCTTCTTCACGTTGTCGGCATCTGGAGCATTAGGGACCAGTTTCAGATAGAGCTTCATGTTCTCGGCGGCACCGGAGAAGTCCTGCTTTTGGGCGAGGACGACGCCCAAGACATGGGCGAGCTTGGGGATGCGATTCTGGCTGTCCATTTTGAGGCCTTCGCGGGCGGCCTTCTCGGCAGCTTCGAGGTCATGCAGATTCACCATGGCCACCGAATGGTAAAAGTAAGCTCCCGGGAAATCGTAGGGATTGAGCTTGATGGCGGTCTTGGTGGTGTCGGCCACCTCTTGCCATTTGTTCTCGCGAGCGTAGAGGCCAGCCATCTGCAGGTAGGGTTTGATGAACTTGGCATCCGCTTCCATGGACTTGGTGTAGGCCTCGCTGGCCTGAGGTAGGCGATTTTCGCGTTCGTGGATGAGGCCCAGCTCATACCAAGCGGCGGCGTACTTCGGATAGAGCGCGGTGGCGCTCTCGTACTCTTTCTGGGCTTCCGGCATCTTCTTCGACTTGGCCAGCTTGGCGGCCTTCTCATAAGACT
>JAYVRS010000143.1:0-2453 GCA_043776185.1 Bryobacteraceae bacterium
CGTCGCACCGCGCTCTTCCTGGCCGTTACGGCCGAGGAGGGCGGCTTGCGCGGCAGCGAATACTACGGGCGTCACCCGCTAATCCCGTTGGGGAAGACGCAGTTGAACATCAACTTCGATGCCATTCCTCCCTACGGACGCCCGCGTGATCTCGTCATCACCGGCGCCGAGCGGACCACGGCTTGGCCGCTGGTACAGGAGGTGGCGCGGCGATTTAACTTTGCGTTGAGTCCTGATCCACGGCCCGAGCAAGGCATTTTCTACCGCTCTGACCATTTCTCTTTTGCGCGCGTGGGCGTGCCGGCCTTTTCAATCAACCTGGGCGCGGATTATCAGGGGGTGAACGCCTCGCGGGCCAACGCTCAGCGGCAAGACTATTCGGCCAAGCGCTACCATCAATCGTCTGACGAGTTTCAGGAGGACTGGGACTGGTCCGGCGTGGAGGATGTGGCCCGGGTTGGGTTGACGCTCGGTATCAACGCCGCCAATACGCCAACGCTGTTTACTTGGCGGGCGAACGACGAGTTTCTGCCGGCGCGTCAGGCGAGCCTCGGGAAGTGAGCTTTTGCTTTGGCCATTTACGTTGGACTCCAATACCAAAGCGGTAACTACTAGCCCACCGCGTGAGCGGTGGGGTGGTCTGCAAACATCTCGCACTGTTGGGCGCAAATGCCCCACCGCTAAGCTAACGCGGCGGGCTAGTTTGTTCCGTTAGTTTAGTTAGAGCACGGCTTTAGCAATAATTCAAAGGCCCAGCGCATTCTTCCCGGCGGCCAGGACGGCGAGAATCTGCTCGACATCGTAGACGGCGCCGCCCCAACTGCCGCCGCTGACATCCTGGAGCGCCGCCCACAGGCGTGAGTCATCGGGCAGCAATGGATCGGGCTGTAAGTCGGTTCTTGGCGCGCGCGAAGCGAGTAAGTCGTTACCAGCAGTTACAGTCCCATCTGCTCCCAATAAGTTTACCGTCGCCGTCATTCGCCGCTGATCGACGACGATTTCGATCATGTCGCCATCGAGTAACTTGCCGATCGGTCCGCCGGCCAGTGCCTCGGGAGTAACATGCCCAATGCAAGCGCCGGTGGAGACGCCACTAAATCGGGCGTCGGTAATGACGGCGACGTGCTTACCGAATGGCAACATCTTTAGCGCCGAAGTAACTTGATAGGTCTCTTCCATACCCGAGCCCAATGGGCCGCGGGCGCACAATACAATAATGTCCCCGGCGACAATGCCGCCGGTCTTGATCGCCTTGATGACGGCCGGCTCCGTCGTAAATACTTTGGCGGGGCCCACTTTGCGATAAACCTGATTCTCGCCCACTACGCTCGGGTCAATCGCGGTGCTCTTGATCACACTGCCACCGGGAGCGAGATTGCCCTGAGGAAAGCAGACGGTGGAGGTGAGCCCGCGCTTCGCCGCCGAATCCGGCGACATGATCACGTCGTCAGGATCGACGCCATCGCGCTGCCGCAATACGTCCCGTAAGCGGGCGCGCCGTTCGCTCTTTTCCCACCAATCGAGCATCTCGCCCAAGGTTCGTCCAGTAACCGTCAATACCTGGGTATCGAGCAATCCCGCACGGCGCAAATGCAGCATCACCTCGGGCGCGCCGCCGGCCAGAAACACTTGCACGGTGGGATGATGCTTCGGCCCATTTGGGAGCGCATCGACGATACGCGGCACTTGCTGATTCACCCGCGCCCAATCCTCCACGGTGGGCCGCCGCACGCCGGCGTGATAAGCGATGGCGCTCAAATGCATGATCAGATTGGTGGATCCGCCGACGGCCGCGTGTACCACCAACGCGTTGCGAATGGCCGCGTCGGTAATGATGTCCTTCATGGTGATGCCGCGCTGGATCATCTGCAGCACGGCGCGCGAAGAACGCCGCGCCATGTCGAGCCAAATCGGATGGCCGGATGGCGCGAGTGCGGCATGAGTGAGCGTCATGCCCAAGGCTTCCCCAATTACTTGCGCGGTGCCGGCGGTTCCCAGGAATTGGCACCCTCCGCCGGGCGAAGCACAAGCGCGGCAACCCATGTCCGAAGCCTGTTCGAGGGTAATGATGTTGTGCGAGAAACGCGCGCCGATGGTCTGGACTTTGCCCGCGTCCTCGCCATCCTCGGCGACCAAAGTTACGCCGCCCGGCACCAGCACACAGGGTAAATCGTGCATGGCAGCCAAGGCCATCATCATGGCCGGCAGGCCCTTGTCGCAGGTCGCCACGCCGATGACGCCGCGCCGGGTGGGCAAGGACCTGATCAAGCGGCGAAAGATCATCGACGCGTCGTTACGATAGGGCAGGGAATCGAACATGCCCACCGTGCCCTGCGTGCGGCCATCACAAGGGTCAGTGCAGGCGCCGGCAAACGGCACCGCGTCGAGCGACTTTAACTCGTGCGCGGCAGCCTCCATCAAGAGGCCGACTTCCCAATGGCCGGTGTGATAGC
>JAYVRS010000144.1:0-2453 GCA_043776185.1 Bryobacteraceae bacterium
CGTCGAGCTTATCGGCAGCGGCCTCATCGGCAAAGTGCAACATGTCCACGTCTGGAAGACCTCCGAGGCCAAGGGGCTGGGTGCGCCGCCGGACTCAGCGCCGCCCCCCGGCTTCGACTATGCCACCTGGCTGGGCCCCGCCCCCAAGCGCGCCTACAACCCCAACCGCAGCCACTTCAACTACCGCTATTACTGGGACTATTCCGGCGGCATGTTCATCGATTTCTGGTGCCACATCACCGACGTAGCCTACTGGGCGCTCGACCTCAAGGCTCCCAAAAGCGTGGTTGCCACCGGCCGGCGCGAGTTGAGCGACGACAATGGCGAAACGCCCAACTTTCTAGACTTGGTCTACGAATATCCGGGCCTCAACATCACCTGGAGCCTGTGCCCGCTGGCCCCCGCCGGTTTTGAAGATAAGGGCATCGGCTGCGTGTTTCAAGGCAGCGCCGGAAGCCTTTTTGTCGATTACGCGTCGCACCAGCTAATCGTCAAAGGCAAGCCGGTGCTGGACTTTGCCCGCCCCGACCCGACGATTGCCGACTCCCCCGGCCACTTGCGCGAGTTCTTGGACGCCGTGAAGTCCCGCAAATTGACCACTTGCGATGTCGAGTACGGCCATCGGTTAACCAAAGCCGGGCTGCTGGGAAACATCGCCTACCGCACCGGGAGCCGCATCGTGTGGGATGACGAGCGCGAACAGATTGTGGGCGACGCCAAGGCCAACAGGATGGTGACGCGGCGGTACCAGAAGCCCTGGAAACTTTAGTGATACACTTCTAGATGTCAGTCGAGTGTGGCGAAGTGGCGGAACTGGCAGACGCAGCAGACTCAAAATCTGCCGTACTTAACGTGCGTGTGGGTTCGACCCCCACCTTCGCCACCACCTTTAGTTATTGCAGCGTAAAGTTGACATCGATCTGAGTCAACACCTCCACCGTTTCTCCATTCAGCGTCGTCGGGCTGTAGCGCCATTGCCTTACCGCGTCCATCGCCGAAGGTACCAGCAGCGGATGCCCGCTCGCCAGCACCAGATTCTGAATTGAGCCATCGCGAGCAATCACCGCCTGCAATCGGACGGTGCCTTGAATGCGGGCCTGCTTGGCCAGCGGCGGGTACGTGGGCCTCACTTGATAGATCAGCTTGGCCGCCTGCACGGCACCCCCCACTCGCTGCGGCCCACTCTTGGCCGCTGGCTTCACCACCGGCTTGGCTTCCACCGGTGAGGCCGCGATCCGCGCCAGTGGGGCGAACGGCAGATCAGCCGGAATCGCCACCGCGCCGTCAGGAAAGGGCAAACCGAAGTCGGTGATCACGGGGCCTGTGTGGGTGGTGATCGGGACGGACATGGGAAAGTGCGGAAAATTCAACGGCTGCGTCAACCGAGGCGTGAACGCCGAAGCCGCCTCACGCACCACGCCGATAATCTTTATATACGGCAGCTTGGGCGCATATACAGGCACCGGCATCGTGGGCAACTGGGTCAGTTGCTCGATATAGTAAAGCGGCAGAATCATTAACCCCGCCACCGCCACCGTTTGGATCGTGAATGAGATGAACAAAGGCGACCGGCGTCCGGGCGTCTCAATAGCCAATGCGGATTCAAACATCGCTAACTCCTTTCAGATTCGCGCTGCGACCGCTCGATTAGTAACTTTTATGCCGCATGCCGCCCAGCCCCCGGCGTCAGCCGGGGGATAGCCGCCGAAAGGTAGTACGCGTCAGTTATGTTGCTTTTTCACCCGGTCGAAGCGTCATTGCTCCGTCGCAGATCGGTCAATGGGCTAGACACCAGGAGGTTTCCATAAGTTCCAATCTGATTTCTGTTTGACAAATGCGCGGCTTCATCGTAGAGTACTTTACATGACAAAGTATTTTGATTGGATCCGCTACTTCGAACAGAACCACTGGCCGCAACTCCCCTTTGCCGAGTCTCCGGCCTTAAACCCAGCCGAACGCGACTTAATCGCCAAATCGCTACGACAGTTTCAGCTCGGCGAAAATGCCGGCGGCCGCACCCTGCGGCGCTTAGGCGGGCAATTCGCCCAAGACAGCGGCGAGGCCGACTATCCACGCTCGCTCGAGCTATTCATCGCCGAAGAGCAGCGCCATTCCGCCATGCTGGGCAAATTCCTCGACCGGGAGGGCATGGTGCGACTGCGCCAGGATCGCGCTGACAGCTTGTTTCGCTGGGTACGCAAGCGCTGGAACTACGAGTGCATGTTGATGGTGCTGGTGTCGGCCGAATGCGTCGCGGTCCCCTATTACTCGGCCTTGCACGACGCCACTACGTCACCGCTGCTGCGCGCCCTCTGCCGGCAGATCTTGCGCGACGAAGCCATGCACCTGAACTACCAGGGGCAGACGCTCGCCAAACTATCGAAAGGCCGCGGCTTCTGGATGTCCTCCGTGACGCGCACGCTGCATCGCGTCATGGTGCTGGCGTCGACGCT
>JAYVRS010000145.1:0-2452 GCA_043776185.1 Bryobacteraceae bacterium
CAAGTAAGCGCTCCGCTGAGTATTGGCGGTCAGCCCGCTGGCCGGGCTCGCGTCCAGAGCACTTACACCACGCCCCGGATGTTGGTTGAACCCAATACGGAGCTATTCCGCGCTTCGCTTTCACCCACCGTCAGCGCCACCAGAAGTCTGGGCGTGGCGGCGTTCAACTTTATCACCCCGCTGGGCATCTGCGCGGCGGCCTCGATCAGCGCCTCGGCTTCGTCCAATATCGTCAATCCCACTTTCGAGTGGCAATTGAATACCGAACCCATCATTTCGGGCCCGACTTACTTCCGTAATGTAGCCGTTGCCGGTAACTTGCGGGTCGACCTTAAATCCAACGGCATATTGGTCGTTAGCCGGACCATTATCGTCATCACCGCCGGATGTACCGTCAATGTCGTTCCCAGCTACCTCTCCCTCCTTCCGGGGCAAACGCAACAGTTCAGCACTAATCCTCCGGCTTCGAATATCACTTGGCTCGCCAGTAACGGCACCATCACGACCGACGGACTCTACACCGCGCCACCCGCTCAATCGACCGCGATTCTGGCAAGCGTCTACGCCAAAAACCTCGCCAATAATCAGATCATTGGCACCGCTTTCGTACAACTTTCTTCCGATGTGACGCTCTCCCTGACGCCGGATGCCGTTACCCTGGGTCCCGGCCAGTCGCAGACCTTCACTTACGTGCTGAATCCGCCGGGCGGCGGCATCTCGCTTGAGTACTCGGGTACTTCATATGCGCCCATCACTTCGCAGCCACCAGGCCAGATCACGATCAGCGTCGCTCCTAATTTGGGTGAAGTGGTGAACGCCTCACTCAAAGTGATCTCCGCCGCAGACTACACCAAAACGGCCATCGCTTCCATCCAACTGCGCCCGAATGTCTCGGTGACCGTCAATGCGCCCAACGGCGCTACCGCTTTACGTCCCAACCGGCAAACGCAGGTGGTGGCGACGGTGACTGGCGCTAACGATACTTCCGTCACCTGGGAACTTACACCCAACGTTGGCACCATTGCTGCCGATGGCTGGTATAGCGCGCCGGCCACGATCGCTGCCGTGCAAACGATCTCGGTTCGGGCCCGCAGCCTGATTGACCCGTCGAAGTCCGCCGCGACTACCCTCACCCTCAAGCCAGGTGTCACGGTCACCGTGAGTCCCACTTCCGCCGGGCCTCTCGGGGCCAACGCCACGCAACAGTTCACGGCCACGGTGACCGGGGCGGGCTCGCCCAGCACGGCCATCACCTGGTCGGTCTATCCCAATGGCGCGGGCTCTATCTCTTCCAGCGGGCTCTTCGCGGCCCCTGCCGATAGCGGCACGGGCGCCACCATCAATGTCCGTGCCACCAGCGTCGAGGATCCCCTCACTGTCGCCACGGCCAACGTAACGCTGCAGGCCACGAACCTCATCATCTCGCCCAATACCGTGTCGGTCCGCCCCAATGAATCGGTGCAGTTCAACATGTCGTTACCCTCGGGTGGTAGCGTGCCGCCGCTCACTTGGTGGGTGCAACAAAGCAGCGGGGCCAGCATCACCTCTACCGGCCTCTACACTGCGCCGTCCAGCGTCTTCGAAACCACCAATACCTATGCCGGTGCTTACGTCACCGCGAATTCCAACAGCGTCGCCTCCGCGTGGGTGATTCTCAACCCGGCACCGCCGCTGTGGGTGGGTGCCGTCGACCCCGTCAATAGCTTCAGCCCCACCCAATCTTTTAACTTCCGCGCCCGGGATTCGAGCGGCTCCGCCAACATCGACACCATGACGGCGACGTTCCAAACGCCCAGCGCGGCGTTCCCGGAATGCCAAATCCTTTACACCGTTTCCAGCGGCAACTTGAAGCTCTTCTATCGTTATTACGACAACTACTGGGGGCAATGGTTTGTTGGCTTCTACAACGGCCAAGTCGGCGGAGCTATCTCGACGATGAACAACGGCGCTTGCTCGGTGACCAGCGCCTACTCTTCCGACGACGGCTATCAGCGTACCCTCACCCTCGGCATGAGCTTCACCCCTGGCCCCGTCTACCAAGTTTCCCGCGCCGCGACCAATCTCGCCGGCAATAGCACGGGCAACGTTCTGGCCGGCACTTGGCGCACGCAGCCCGAGGTCACCATCGCCATCACGCCCACCGCCACTACGCTGGGCGCCACTGGCCAACAGCAGTTCGGCGTCAATATCTCCGGCACCACCAACACCGCCGTCACTTGGGCCCTCACCAGCGGACCCGGCACGATTAATAGCGCGGGCCTATACGTCGCGCCCGCCACCATCTCGAGTGCTACCAGCGCTACCGTCCGCGCCACCAGCAATGCTGACCCGGCCAAGTCCGCCAGCGCGACGATCACGCTGCCGTCGAACTCATCCATCGCCGTCAACATGCTCACCCCTACCGGAACCGTCACGGCGGGCCAAACCTATCAGTTGGGGGCGAGCGTCAGTG
>JAYVRS010000146.1:0-2450 GCA_043776185.1 Bryobacteraceae bacterium
GTCGAGTTCCTGGACGCCCAGCGCGCCTTCAATGACGTCAACCAAACCTTCAACGAGGCTCGCGCCAACTACGCGCGCAGCCTCTATCTGATCGATGCCGTTTCCGGGGCCACCGTCAGTGGAAATTAATCCCGTTGGCGTGCAAGGAGCAATTGCTTGAAACTGTATTCCCTGGCGTCGCCCATAGGCACGTCACTTCTTTCCTTCGCCTTGGCGGCATCGGTCCTTCTCAGTACGGGTTGCGAAAAACCAGCCGCGCCGGCGGCCGCAAAAGCGGAAGCCGCACGCCCCACTTCGGCGCGCAAAGGCTTGCCCGGCGAGGTGCTGATGGATGCCAACGCCCCCGAACTGAAGCAGATGAAAATCGAAGCCGTCCGTGCCGTGTCCGTCCCGGTGGATGAAGTCACCACCACCGCGCGCATTCAAGCCAATCCCCATCGCGTCGGCCACGCCGTGGTGCCCGTGCCCGGCCGCATCGTCAGTGTAATGGCCAAGTTAGGCGACCTAGTGGCCCGCGGTC
Source organism: Bryobacteraceae bacterium (assembly GCA_043776185.1). Taxonomy (GTDB): domain Bacteria; phylum Acidobacteriota; class Terriglobia; order Bryobacterales; family Bryobacteraceae; genus JALHNI01. The sequence goes on from JAYVRS010000146.1 coordinate 521, forward strand.
AGCCCCTCGTGGCGATGGAAAGCGCCATGGTGGCCGAAGCGGAATCCGCCTTCGTGCAAGCGGAAGCGTCCGTCCGGCAGGCCCAAATCGCTCTCGCCAAAGCCGAAGCCGACGCGGCACGCATCGCCGATCTCTATGAGCACCAAGCCGTCGCGCACAAGGAAGTACTCGCGGCCCAAACCACCGCCGCGCTCACCAAGACCTCCATCGAACAGACCATGAGTATTCGCGACCAAACCCGACGGCGTTTGGAGCTCCTCGGCCTCAAAGCCGGCGACTTTCAACAGCGCATCGTGGTCACCGCCCCCATCTCCGGCAAAGTGATGGAAGTCAGCGTCGTCGAAGGCGAGTTCCGCAACGAAATCAATACGGCCTTGGTCACCATCACCGATCTCAGCCGCGTATGGGTGGAATCGCAAGTGCCCGAAAGTAAGATTCGCCTCTTTCACGTCGGCGGCATCGCCGATCTCGAGCTCATCGCCTATCCGAATGAGACTTTCCATGCCAAAGTCACCCGCATCGCCGACTCCGTGGACAGCGAAACCCGCACCATCAAAGTCGATTCCGAAATGGAGAATTCCACTGGAAAATTGCGGCCCGACATGTTCGGCAGTCTACGCTACTCGGCCGGCGACCGGCCCTGTCCCTGGATTCCCGAAGGCGCCGTCGTCCGCCTCAACGGCGTCGACCTGGTCTTCGTCGAACAATCCGCCGGCCGCTTCTTGTCGGTGCCGGTGGAACTGGGCAAACTCCAGCAGGGTGGTTTCCCCGTCACCAAGGGCATCAAAGCTGGTGATCGCGTGGTCACGCAAGGTGCCGTGTATCTGAAGGCAGCGCTGTAGACCGATGCGCAAGATCATCCACTTCGCGATTCATCAGCCCCTTTTCGTCTTCTTGCTCACCGGCCTGTTCATCGGCGCCGGCGTCATCGCCTTCCGCAACCTGCCCATCGAAGCCTTTCCCGACGTCACCGACATCCAAGTCACCGTGGTCACGCTGTTCCCGGGTCATGCCGCCGAAGAGGTGGAAAAGCAGGTGACGATTCCAGTCGAGATCGCCGTCAGCGGCCTTCCCCACGCCGTGCGGGTCTTTTCCCACACGCAATTCGGTCTCTCCTCCACTTACATCACCTTCGACGACGGCGTCGATAACTATTTCGCTCGGCAACAGGTCATCGAGCGCCTTCAATCGGTGGACCTGCCCACTGGCATTCATCCGGAACTGGGCCCCCTGTCCAGCCCGATCGGCGAAATCTATCGCGTCTACCTCAAGTCCGATAAGTACGATGCCATGGACCTCCGCACCATCCAGGATTGGGTCGTGGAACGCAACCTCAAGCTCGTACCCGGCGTCGCCGACGTCGTCACCCGCGGCGGCCTCATCAAGCAATATCAGGTCATGCCAGACCAAACCCGGATGAAGTCCCACGCGGTTTCCGTGAAACAGGTTTTCGAAGCCCTCGAGCGCAGCAACATGAACGCCGGTGGCGGCTACATTGAACAAGGTGAGCAGCAGTTCATCGTTCGTGGTGTCGGGCTCTTGCGCACCACCGATGATATTCGCAAAGTCGTCGTGGCCGAGCGTCGCGGCGTCCCCGTGCTCGTCGAAGATGTGGCCGACGTCGCCATCGGCTTCCAGCAGCGCCAAGGCTTGGTCGGCATGGACGCCAAAGACGATATTGTCAACGCCACCATTCTGATGCGTAAGGGCGAGAATCCATCCGTGGTGCTCGAAGGCGTCAAGGCCAAGATCGCCGAATTAAACGAAAGCATTCTGCCCAAGAACGTCGAACTCGTTCCTTACTATGACCGCGCCTGGTTGATTGACAGCACCCTCAAAACCGTCTTCAAGAATCTCGCCGAAGGGGCCTTGCTCGTCTGCTTGGTGCTCTACCTCTTTCTCGGGCGTATTCGCCCGGCGGCCATCGTGG
>JAYVRS010000147.1:0-8041 GCA_043776185.1 Bryobacteraceae bacterium
GAAAAAGCGGGCGTGAATGTGCGCCAGCATTTGGCCATCTCCAACCGCGCCCACGTCATCTTTCCCTTTCACCGCATGGTGGAAAAAGTGGGCGAAGGCCGCACCGACCGCGAAGCCATCGGCACCACGTCGCGCGGCATCGGCCCTTGCTACGAAGACAAGATCGGCCGCCGCGGCATCCGCATGGCCGACCTGATTGACCCTGATGGCTTCGCCGCCTACTATGACAATCTCTCGGCCGACAAAATGACGCTGGCCAAAGCCTTCGATATCCACGAAGTAGTGGACTTTGCCGCCGTGCGCGCGCAATACGAAGAGCTCGCCGCAAGGCTCGCACCCCTCGTCACCGACACCGCCTCGCTGCTTAACCGCGCCATTTGCGAGGGCAAGCGCGTTCTGTTTGAGGGCGCGCAAGGGGCCATGTTAGACGTGGACCACGGCACCTACCCCTTCGTCACCTCCTCCAGCGCCACCGCCGGCGGTGCCTGCACCGGCACCGGCGTGCCGCCCACCAAAATTAACGGCATCATCGGCGTCTCGAAGGCCTACATCACCCGCGTCGGGGCCGGCCCCTTCCCCAGCGAGGACCACGGCCCACTCGGCGAACAGATCCGCCAAGTAGGCAAAGAGTTCGGCTCCGTCACCGGACGCCCACGCCGCTGCGGCTGGTTCGACATTCCGCTCGCCCGCTACACCGCCGCCGTCAACGGCCTAGACTCATTGATTGTCACCAAGCTCGACGTGCTCGACGAATTGGACGAAATCCCGGTCTGCATCGGCTACAAAGTGAACGGCCAAGAAGTCACCGACATGCCCGCCACGCGCAGCAGCATGGAGAGCATAGAGCCCATCTACCACCGCCTCAAGGGCTGGCAAAGCGTCACGCGCGGCATTAGCGTCCTCGAAGATCTTCCCGCGGCCGCCCGGGAGTACTTACGCTTCCTGGAAGAGCGCACCGAAGTCGAAATCGGCGCCGTGTCCACGGGGCCGGAGCGCACCGAGACGATCATCCGCCCAGGCAGCCGCTTGCATCAGCTGCTGGGTTAGTGGACGGCGTTTGGCCGGGGGACTACTAATACCGCCAACTCGTCAAATCCGCCCCTACCGGCGCACTTACTAAAATGCGCTCCACTAACTTGGGAATAAACATCTGGTGATAGCGCAGACGCGACAAAGCGTTGGGCCGAGTCGGATCGCCATTCCAACAATGCTCCGCGCGGTCGCCGTAGGTCACTTCACCGCCGTAATTGGTCGTCTTTAAGAAATCTTCCACCAGATAGACCGCGTTGTTTAAATAGAAGCTATCCATATCGCCGCAATAGAGGTTCAATTTACCCTGTAACTTCGCCCCTAGCCCTTTGTCCCAATCGCGCCGCAGGATATGCCCCAAATCAAAGTTTTCGCGCCAATACGCGGCCACCTTCGGGTCGATTACGCCCGTCACCTTGTCGAAGATCCGCGCCGGGTAGCCATCCGGACCCACCGGCGAATAGACCGCCTCCCAAATGTCATTCTGCTGCCCACTGCGCGACTTAGTGCCCAATACCAACTCCCAATGGTTCATCTCCTCCTGCGTCGCCGACACCTCCCCCAAAGAATTCCTTTTTGCGGGCCGTGGCGTCCGTTTCAGGCGCGAATCCATAAAATATGCGTTCTGGTGACCATACAAGTCAATGGTGGTAAACGCCCGAAAATCCACCGGATCCGGGCACGCTCCGTAGGCCGCGTTGTACTCGTTCGGGTAGAAGATCTGCACCGCCAACGCCTCCCAACCGCCGGTGGACCCGCCATACAAACCTCGCGCCCAGCCCTGCCCCAAGCCCCGAAATTTCTTTTATATATACGGAATTAGCTCGTAAGTGATGGCATCGCCATAGGGACCCAGGTTGGCTGAATTCACGGCGTAACTGTCGTCATAAAAAGGATTGGCATGTTGAATTTCAATGGCAATCGCCCGCGGAAAATTCGGCCCCGTCCATTCTTTATAAAATTCATAAGCCATCTGCTGCTGAATCCGGTTATAGCCCGCTAAGTGAAAGCGCTCTGCGTAATCCGGCTTTAAGTTATCGTCCGGGGGCGTCTCGCGCCAATTCCCAATCGTGGGGGCGAAGTGCCCGTGAAACACCGCCAACGGATACTGCGCCTGCGGATGGGTCTGCCAACCCTCGGGCAGTAACACGGTAGCGCCTAAGTGCATCCGCCGCCCCCAGAACTTGGTGAGCTTCTCGCTCTGGATGCGAATATGCTTCACATACTTGGTGTCGACCGGCGGAGCAATCGGCGGAATCTCCTGCGTCAGATTCACGGTGAGCACTTTGCCCGGTACCCAGTCGACGCGCTGAGGCGCGCTGTATAAGTTACCGGGAGCGCGGTTCCACTGCTGCCCTTCGCCGCGGTCCATCGGCAACTTCAGCACGCGTCCGTCGCTGCGCCGAAACGTCTCGTAACGGTGGAGCAACGCCTGCACATAGTAAGTGCCCGCCGGCAACTGCGCCAGGCTACGTACGGGAAAGCCAAACACCTTGCCGTCTATCGGCGCGGGCTGCCCGGCCGGCCATCCTTCGACATCGACGCCAAAGATGGCCGCCGCCTCCGGACTGTCGGGCGAAGCCTGAAACCGCGGCTCCGACTTGTCGCTGTTTGCCAGCACGACCACCAAACGCCCATCGAGCGCCCCCGGTCGCGTATGGCGCACTTCGACGCGCTGCGCCATTAACGCCGGACAAAGCAAGAGAACCAGATACCGAATCATAGAGTCCAGTCTAGTCGACGCGGCCCCGACGCCGTCATGAACCCAGTTTGACGAGCCGGAGACTCATGCCACATAACATCAAGTGACCGCCCTGAGGTGCATCCTACGAAGGGCCGTTTGCACGCTCATCAGAGCGGTACTCGCCGCCGGCTTCCAGTAGCCGGCTGGGGTGCTGCTAGGGGGCAAGCCGGGGGCCGGCAAAACCACCGTCCTTGAATACTTCGCCCTGCAACTGGCCAAACAAGGCACTGGCTCCCTGATTGGCCCCCTGCCCGTCTTCTACCGCCTGCGCCACCTGGAGGAAAACCGCCAACGCCACCCGGGCAAAGGCCTGTGGGAATGCCTGCACGCGCACTGCGCCGGGCGATTGAACCTGGATCTGCCGGCCGGATTCTTAGATCCCCTTGTAGACGCCCCACTCGATGTACGAGAATCGTCCGGGAACCCGAGGAACCCAAGGCGCGAAATGATTGTTTTGAACGAGATCGCCGGGTTCGAATCGGCTTTTTATTTTTTCGCTTTGGGTGAGGAGGGCATTACGAAGTTGGCGGGGAAGGGGTTGCGCCAGCCGCGGTACCCGTCGCGGAGTTGACCAATGGCGACACGGGCCAGAGATCTTCTTCGGTGGGAGAGTAAAGCGGGTCGGCGGGGACCAGGAATACTTTGTGATCCTTGGGCAGAACTCTTTTCGCGGGCCTGCGCCAGGGCCTCCTGCTTCGCTTGCCGGCGGGCGGCGAGGACGGAGTTGGGGAGCTGGATCCAGTGCAGGTCGAGGTCCAGGTCGGCGATGGGGGAGGATTCGTAGTCGATGTCGGTGTAGCAAGTCATGAGAGTCTCCTTAGATTACGGTACCAGGGGGAAACAAGAATTTTGGCCGCCCAAGCCGGCTGCAGATTTTGTTTTCAATGAGTTACACAGAAACGAAACGTTGTGACCAAAATGGTGCGTCGGGGTAAAGGCCGATGCCGTGGCCGGGGGCTTATGAGTTCGGCCGACCGGTTGAGCGCCGAGCCAGATCTGGTGGGTACGATCGAGGTCTTCGATGAAGGCCGTCGGAGGCGAGGGCGAAGTCCTCGCGAGTGGCACGGCGGAGGTGGTGAGGCTCTCCTTCCCGGTCGTCCGGGGTGGGGAGTGGGCCAGATGAGCGCGCGGAGCGGCGAGGTGGGCCCGGACGGCGTTCCATTCGACGCAGCGGAGAGCGCGGTTTGCCAATGGGCATGTCCCGGAGGCAGGAGTTGAAACGGTGCGGCCAAATGTGGCCAATGGTGCAACGGGTGGTGTGTTGCGTGGCAATATCGGTCGGTGGCCTATTGGCCATTCAGATCCATCACGAAGCGCGAAAGTGATGGGTCCCGGACACTGTCTTTCCCTCCGGACACTGCTTTCCCTGTCTTTCCGATCGCCGCGACCGCATCGGCGCTTGGGCTTCCCCTGGTGGCCCGCGACGGCAAGATTCGCGCCTCGGGAATCGAAACGATCTGGTAGCTTGGATCGGGGAGCGCGCCAGTCGACGAGCCCTCGTTCCAGGTCTGGCAGGCGCTACGGCGGCGAAGGGACAGGATGCGCTTTGCGTTGCTGGAGCCGCAGGCCAAACGGGGGACGGCATGGCCTTTGAGTGGCGGGACGGTCGTGGCCCGCGTGGGATTTGTAGCTACGAGAATGCGGCGGGGAGCGAGTCCACCGCATTTTCGCGCCACTAAGTGGTGGATCGCCAGTAGCTTCCGAATAAGTCCGGGATGCCGAGGGATGCGCTACTTTTCTAACCGTCCCCCTTTAACCCTTTAACATTCGCGTCATGGTCAAGTTTGGTCAACTGGCAACCGGAGGAACCGACTGGTTGTGGCGGAGGGCGGCAGCTCTCGATGAATGGCACGAGCCGTGTGACTGGAGACAGTCAAGCACGGTTCTGTGAGAGGCTCGGGGTGAAATTCCCCGGGCCTACTCGGGGGCGGTCAGCGATGATCGTCCCTACCGCGACCCATCGGCCTTTAACGGCGTTTGACACCAATTTCTCGAATCTCACGGTTTTAGATGGAGGGCTTGCAAGATGTTCTGAAAGCGTGGCTCGCTCCGCAGCGGATCAAATAGCGGATTCACCTTAGCCGTGATCAACCAGACTTCGTGCTGCTCACTCATGCGCTCCAACCAGTCGAGCGCATGTGCCGAATACCCCTGGCGCGCGTTGGCGAACACGAGGGCCGCGAGTGGAAGGCGGCGAGTTTTCGCTTCCGCTTCCAGCCAGCGCAGAGCTTGGCGCGCGGCTCGCGGGTTCCGCTTGGGTAGGTATGCAGTCCAGATCTGACGGCAATCGCTCGCCTCGTCCCGGCAGGCGTGGAGGAATTGAGTCTCTTTCCAGGCTTCGTCTTCGCGGCCCTGGGTCATGTACGTAAACGCCATCCGCTCGTGAGCCAGCTCGAATGCGGGGTCCAGTTGGGCGACTTGCTTGAGGATCGCCAGGTTCTGGTCAAACCTTCGCTCAAAGAAGTACACTTGCGCCTCGTCGATCTGAATGATGGGTGAAATGGGGTCGATTTTCCGCGCCTTTTGAAACTCACGGCGCGACTCTTCAAATCGGCCGAGGATGGACAGGAACTCGGCATACCAGTGACGTGCGGTGGCGTAGTTCGGTGCCAGTGAAATCGCTTTTTCGTAGTGATTCTCGACCTTGACCCAATCCCAGTCCAGGTTCTGGGAGATCAGTCCCAGGGTGGCATGCGCTTCGGCGAGCGAGGGATCCAGTTCCAGGGCGCGTGAGGCCATGGCCTTGGCCCTGGGCAGCATCTCGATCTGCGGGTAGTAACTATAGCCGCCCAGCAGCAGATAGCAGTCGGCCAGACCGGCGTGGGCGCGGGCGTAAGTGGGATCGAGATCGATCGCTTGGCGGAAGTAGTCCGCGGCTTTTTCAAAGCCTTCCCGGCTACGTCTACCCCACTCGTAACGACCCTTGACATATAACTCGTGCGCGTCCGGATTCAATTGGCGGCGCCCACCTAAGCTCCGGCGTTCGGCCTCCGTCAGCCTGGCGCTCAAACGTGAAGCTACCTGCTCCGCAATGGAATCTTCGATCATGAACAGATGCCCTCCGTGCGGCGAATCGATCGTTGCCGCCCATAGGGCCTTGCCGTCCTGGGGCCGAAGCATCCGAATGTTGGCGCGAATTCTTCCCTCGCTGGACCAGAGCGTACCCTCCACCACCGCGTCGACTTGCAAATCCCTCCCGGCCCGGATCGGGTCGACCCCCGCGCCGGCGTAACGCCGCACCGAGGAGACGGGGCGGACGATCAGCCCGGTCAGATTGCTCAGACGGGTAATCAGCGCGTCGGCGACACCGAGTTCCAGCGTTTCCACGTGGGCTGGCTGGCCTAGCATCTGAAAGGGAAGAATGGCCAAGTGGTGCACTCCGGCCAGCCCGCGATCCGTCGTCGATGTCAGCCTCTGCGCGATCAGCAGCAGGACGACCGCGCCCGCGGCCAAGCCAATACCCCAGCGGAACAGATTGGATTTCGCGCGGGCCGGTTCCTTCGTGGCGGCCGGCAAGGCGGTGAGCGGCTGATCCGCGGATGGGCTGCCTCCCTCGATCCGGGTCACACCCGCCGCGAACCGGTATCCGAACTTGGGCACGGTCTCAATCCAAACATCTTGGCCCTGATGCTGGAGCGCCCTCCGCAGGTCCGAAATCGTCCGGGTCAGCACCGAGTCCTCGACAAACACATCCGGCCAGACCGATTCGAGCAGTGTCTTCTTTTCGACAAGCTTGCCGGCACGTTCGAGCAGCAGCAAGAGCGTATCAAACGCCTTTGGCGCGATTGGCACCGGAGATCCGTCGCGCGTGAGCAGCCGCTCCTGCTCGTCCAGCGTGAAAGGCCCGAAGACGAAAATACGGTCCATATTCAACAAGATCCAGGCGGGGGAATTATCTCACAAAAACCTCAGGTAAAGCATAGGACAGCCGGAGAGGGCTTGGCTTATGGTTGCGTTGGGGAGCAACAGGCCCGCCCAGAGGATGCGTTTCAGGCGGGAACAGGCTCCGTTGACCGCGCTCCGGTGTGCCGGGGATGAACTACAGTCGCAACCACTCAAGGAGGACAAAATGACTACTCAAAGATTCTGCTTTTCCGCAGCGAAGACGTTGCTGTTTTTCGGTATGGCCTCGACATGGGCACAGGCCGCCACTTTTCCCATCGCAGCCGGGGATGTCTCCGGGCTGATTGCCGCAATCAACGCGGCCAACGCCAATCCGGGCCCGGACACAATCAATCTGGCCCCCGGCAGCATTTACACCCTGACCGCGGTCGATAACACAGACGACTTTTGGGGGCCTACAGGACTACCGAGGATTACTAGTCCGCTCACGATCAATGGCAACGGGGCGACCATCCAAAGAAGCAGCGCATCCGGCACACCTAACTTCCGGATCTTCCTTGTTATGGTGTCAAGCTTGATAGCGGACAGGGTGACCATCCAGGGTGGTCATATGGCGCCGTTCGGCGGCGGCGGCATGACCATGCCCGGCAGCAATGTAGTGCTCAAGAACAGCACCCTTACGGGGAATTCGGCTCCCGAAAGCGGGGGCATTGGAAACCCTTGCGGCACGCTGTTGATTGAGTCCAGCACCATCAGCTCCAACACTGGCGGCGGGATTAGGAACTTTTCCTCGCCTCCCAGTTGTTTGGCGTCAACTACCATCAGCAATAGCACCGTGTACGACAACTTCATTGAGGATTCTTACAGTCCGGCGGGCAGAATTTCTGTAAAGAACAGCATCATCGCCCGCCCACCTCTGGGCCTGGGGAATAATTGTTACGCCCCCGCCGGCGTGATCGTCTCCCTGGGTCATAACCTCGGCAGCGATTCGACTTGTGGGTTCACCGCCAGCGGCGACTTGAACAACACCGATCCCCTGCTCGGCCCACTGGCCTACAACGGCAGCCCGACGCCCACGCATCTTCCACTACCGGGCAGCCCCGCCATTGACGTCATCCCGGTCGCCGCATGCACGAATGTCAACGGCGACCCCGTCACAACCGACCAGCGCGGCGTCGCCCGGCCTCAAGGCGCTGCCTGCGACATCGGCTCGGTCGAGCTCGTCCTGGCTCCTCTTTACAATGTTTGCCTTTTGTACGATGCGACAAAAGCTGTCAATGGCGGCGCCACTATCCCCATCAAATTACAGCTTCGCGATGGTAGCGGTAACGATTTGTCTGCTTCCACCATCTCGCTCCACGCTGTAAGCATAACCAAATCGTCAACCTCAATTTCAGGACCTGTCCAGGACTCCGGGAATGCGAA
>JAYVRS010000148.1:0-2449 GCA_043776185.1 Bryobacteraceae bacterium
GGATGGAGGCTGGCATTTAAGCGCTCGGCGGGCGGCGGCTCCTGGTTGATGATCTTGTAGATGAGGGCCGGGATGCTGTCGGCGCTGAAGGGCTTCTCACCAGTAAGCAGCTCATAGGTCAGCACGCCGAAGGCGAATTGGTCAGTGCGACCGTCGACTTCATCGCCCTGGATCTGCTCGGGCGACATGTAGTTGGGCGTGCCCAGCAGCGTGCCGGCTACGGTGGCCCCACGCGACACTGAGGCTTGCGCGTTGATTCGCGCGATGCCGAAATCCGTCACTTTGGCGACGCGCTCGCCCTGGATCATGATGTTGGCGGGTTTGATGTCCCGATGGATGATGCCTTTTGAATGGGCAAAATCCAGGGCGGCGGCGATCTGTTTCAGCAGGGCCAGCAGGGTGGCCGGGCTGGGGGCGCGGCGGTCGGAGGTGATGCTTTCGAGCGTGGGGCCGTCGACAAATTCCATGAAGATGTAGGCCGTGTCGCCGTGATCCTGGATGTCGTAAATGGTGACGATGTTGGGATGCGAAAGAATGCCAGCAGACTGCGCCTCGCGCCGCAAACGGTCATGCAGACGTTCGCGGTCCTGCGGATCGGCGAGCGTGCTGAGATGGATGGTCTTGATGGCGATGATCCGTCCGATGGCCGGATCGAGCGCGCGGTAGACGACGCCCATCGCCCCCCGGCCCAACTCACCCTGAATCTGATATCGCCCAATCTGTTCCACAGCGTCTCAAATTTAGGTTAACTGTTTCTGGTGGGGGGTAGCTCTGTTATTCTTATGGCCGGTATGAAGCTGTCTCTCACTTTTCCTTTTCTGGCCTTGACACTTGCGGCTCAGGTGGACCTTTTTAAGCTCGCGCCTGGCTCCGCCGCCTTCGCTGACGGGCTGACTGCGGCCGTTCCCAAAGGCTCATTGGAAAAGGGTGAAGCCTGGGTGGGCCGCGGGCCGGACTTTATCTTTGCCGTGAAACACGACGGCGCACTTTCGATTTCTGTTGACGAAGCACCGGCCGTCAAAATGACCAAGGCCGGCGCGCTTTGGATCCACAAAGCGACGCTCAAAACCGGCACGATTCATCGCTTCTCTTATGTGGTGGATGGCCAGCCGTTCGGCGGTAAGAACGACGTGCCGGCCTTTACGCCTGACCACTATGAGCAGGCCGGCGTGGCGCGCGGCAAGCTATCGGAAAAGCTGGTGCATACCAGCAAGATCTACGAAGGCATGTTGAGCGATTACTGGACTTATGTGCCCGCCCAATATGACGCGGCCCGCCCCGCCGCCGTAATGGTGTGGCAGGACGGCGCCGGTTACACGGCTCGCGAGGGCGGCTCGCGCCTCCAAATCGTCATCGACAATCTTACTCAGCAGAAGAAGATTCCGGTGGCGGTGCATATCTTTATTCAACCCGGGTCCATCGGTGAGAAGCGCATGCGCTCCATTGAATACGACACGGTGAACGATACTTACGCGCGCTTCCTGATGAATGAGATTCTGCCCGCCGTGGCCAAGAGTTACAACCTGCGCACCGACGCTTACAGCCGCGCCATTGCCGGTAACTCATCGGGTGGCATCTGCGCCTTCAACGTCGCGTGGTTCATGCCCAACGAATTTAGCCGCGTGCTCTCTCGCATTGGTAGCTTTACCAGCATTCAATGGAAGCCCGGCGAACTCGATGGGGGCAACGTCTATCCTTTTAAGATCCGCAAGGAGCCCAAGCGTAACATCCGCGTGTGGCTGCAGGACGGCAGCGAAGATCTCGAGAATAACCACGGCAGTTGGCCTTATCAGAATCTGCAAATGGCCAATTCGCTGAAGATGCGCGAAAACGATTTTAAGCTCAGCTTCGGCATTGGCACGCATAACGGAGGCCACGGTAATGCAGAGGCTCCTGCGGCGCTGGCTTGGCTATGGCGCGACTATGACGCCGCGAAGACGGAGCAAGTCTATACGATGGATCCGGCGGAGAAGGCGAAGCCCTTCTACCGGGTGAAAGCGCTCAATCGCGAATAGCGGGATGGAGTTTTTCTTCTTCATTGCGCTGGTAGGGTTGTCGGTGGTGGTGTACCGCCAGCGATCGCGCGCCCGGGAACTCGACGAACGTATTCGCGCACTGACGGTTCGCGTGTACGCTTCGGAGCAGGCCCTGGCGGCCCTCCATCGCGCTCCGGTTGAAGCTGAGCCGCCGGTGCCAGTTGAGCCTTTCGCGCCCGCTCCGGTTATCGAAGCGCCTCCGCCATTGCCGGAGTGGCTCAGCAGCGGCCCTTCGCTTTCATCGGAGCCTCTTCCTGCGCCACCACCGCAGTTGCCTCCCACGCCTCGCCCCAGTTGGCGCGATCGCTTCCGAGGCGAAGAGTGGGAAGCTCTGCTGGGCGGCAGCATTTTGAACAAACTCGGCGCGCTGATTCTGGTGATTGGCCTCGCCCTCTTCTTGCGCTTCTCGCTCG
>JAYVRS010000149.1:0-2449 GCA_043776185.1 Bryobacteraceae bacterium
CCTTCACCCATAAACTGATCGAGTAACTTCTGCACCTCACTCACCGTGACGTATTTCAGAAAAATCAGGTTCATCACCATGCGATCATCATCGGGCAGATCCTTCGTGTCCCGCGAAGGATTGATCGGCAAGCGAATTACTTCCGCCGTCGGCACGATCCGGTAAATGTCACCCACCTGCACCATGGCCGCGCCGTTAATGCGCAATATAGTTTCGAGTAAGCTGCGAACGTCGACGCCTTTGATCTCGCCGTAAGTCTGCATGGTGACTTCGCCGTTCACCCGCTTATCGATGATGTAGTTGATCTTCAAGCGGCGGGCCAACATATCGATCACTTCGCGTAACGAAGCATTCGGCAGGTTGAGCACCATACTGGCGGGCGGCGGTTGCTGGGCAGCCGTCTGCCCTGACGCTGGTACCCCGATACTAATGGGCGGCACTGGCACCTGAACTGGCACCGGAGCCTGCTCCACCGGCGGCTGCTTCGTCGGATTCTGGGCGCTTAAGAGCGCCGCAACCAGCAACATCGGGACAAATCGCTTCATATCTCTCCGCACTAACTTCGGACTTACTAACTTCGACTTACTGCTTCGGCTTCGCGGCCCGCGACTTTTCCATCGCCGTCCGCTCCACTTCGTTCACTTCATCCAACTTCTTGGTCCACTGCGTCAACCCAAAGGGCCCCTGCCGGCTAAAATGCACCAAGTCGCCCTGTTCCACCACCGAGATGCCCTCATGCAAGCGCGACTCAGTCACCGCCGCCGCATGCTTGGGCGCACGCGTCAACCCAAACGGGCCTTGACGATAGATCCACTCTTTGCCTTGCGCATCCGTGTGCGTCCATTGGTTGGGCCCCGACGGCACGGCGGCCGTGGGCAACGTCAGCGGCGCGATGGCCGTCTTTTTGGCCACCACCACGGGTGCCTTCGGGGCTACTTTTTTCGCGGGGGCCGAAGCCTGGCCCAGGTCCGCCGCCGCCATCATTAACAGAATTCCCATGTGCAACATATTCGATATCTCCTAAAAGACTTTCGCGCCTTAGCGCACCGGTTCCCACCGGCAGTTCGAGCCAAACGGCGTGCTGGTAACGATCTTGCGCATGCCACCCACCACCGTGCCGCTGGGTGACGTATCGCCCGCATTACAACTGCGGATGCCGCCGCCAATATCCACCCCGCCGGGCGTTGGGTCGCCTCTCGCCACTGGGGGCGGCGTGGGTGCCTGACTATAAACGGGCGGCCCGGCAGCCGGCCCTGGCGTTCGTTGCGCTTCCTCGGTGCCGCCACTGCGGTCCACCAGATCGCTCAACTTCTTCTCGAACGTCCTGCCGCTCCACTCCAGCAACACCGCATCCGGCCGCACATCGACCAGCTTGAACTCGCCAACTTGAGCGCCCTTCTGATAGAACTTCTGGCGGCCACCTCGCGGAGCCATGGCGATCATGGGGCCGTCGCCCAAATCCATCACGCCATAGGCGTAGGGGAACGGCGGCACCGGAGGAGGCGGGGGCGGGGCGGGCGGCGGCTCGACAATCACATTCGGATTGCGATCTTTCGCAAACAATGTGCGCATGGCCAAATCGGCGTAACCGGCCGCGGGGGCGATCGCCGGCAGCGGCGTCGCGACAGGCGCGGGCACTGTCACCGTGGCCGGGCGCGCCGCCAACATCTGGCGCTCGCGCGCTTGGGCGGCCAACCAATTCTGGCGAATCTCATAAGCGAGCCACCCGGCGGCGCCCAGCAAAACGAGGTTCAAAAATAGGATCCGGCGCTTCATCAACGCCCGCTTTTCTTGAGGCTCGGCTTGGCCACTGGCTCAGGCTTTTTCAAATTCGGCACCAACGCGCGCGCCGTCACTCCCGACACGCTCAGCGACACCCGCAAGCTCTTTTTCTTCTCACTCGTCGAGGCAATGCGCAAGTCGTTCGTGGCCAGAATTTCGGGTTGTCGCGTTAAGTCCGTTAACAAGTTCACCAATTGATCGATCTGCCCTTCAAAAGCCACGGTGACGGCCACTTCGCCGTAATCCTCGCCCAGCGGCCGCACCAGCCCGACGTCCACCGTACGCAGTTCGAGGGCCGGCATCTGCAACCGGCCCACGCGCCTCAGCACTTGCGAGAGTTGGGCTTGCGCCTGGGCGGCCGTCTCGCCGGGGATCAGCCCCCGCTCACGGCCCCTCACTTCGTCAGCCACCCGCTTCGCGAAATCGCGTTTGGCGGGCAATGTGGCGCCAATCTGCTTCAGGCGCAACAAGCGCTTCTGGGCCAACTCAATCTCTTCGCCGGTTACCGTTGCACCGGTAGCCGTCCCGGATTTCTCCGATTCCTGCGGCCACCAATAGATGACGCCGGAAAGCAGCAAAAAGACGGCGAGCATCGAAACCGCCCGCCGGTCACGCGGATTGAGGTTCACTTTTTCGCCCCGTTCATATCGGGCCGTGCGGGCTGCTG
>JAYVRS010000150.1:0-8038 GCA_043776185.1 Bryobacteraceae bacterium
CTCGAACAGATTCATCCCTGGGCCCGCGCCGGGGCCATCGCCGCGCGCTGTGTCTTTCGCCAAAACGCGCCCGCCTTCTGGGACTTCCACGACTATCTATTCGACAAGCAGCCGGACTTCACGCCGGCCAACCTCAAGGAAAAGTCCGTGGCCTGGGCCACCGCCAAGGGCTTGAACGCGGCGCAGTTTGCCGCGTGTTTTGACACCAAGGCCACCGAAAAAGAGGTCGATCGCAACGTCGCCGATGGACGGGCGATGGGCGTCGCTTCCACGCCGACGCTGTTCGTCAATGGCCGGCGTTTGAACGGCACGCTGGAGTGGAACAGTCTCAAAACCTTGATTGACCTCGAACTCGATTATCAGAAGGCGAATGGGCCAGCCCGTGCAGAGGCCTGTTGCAGCGTAGAACTGCCCACTCCGTTCACACCCAAAAAGAAATAAGCATGCATACTCTTCTTCTGTTCCATCTGTTGGCCGCCAACAACCTGATTGACCCCCAGCACTATCTGGAAAACATCAAGTATCTCGCCTCTCCAGAATTGAAGGGCCGCGCGACGGGCACCCCCGAGATCGGTAAAGCGGCTAAGTACATCGCCAGCCACTTCGACAAATTCGGATTGGTGCCGGCTGGCACCAACCATGGCTACTTGCAGGGTTACAAGATCAACACGTCTTCGAAGCTGGGCGGCAAGAACCAATTCGCCGTCACGGTGAAGGGCAAACGCCAGAACCTCAAGCTCAACCAGGATTATGCGCCGTTCTATTTCTCCGGCAGCGGTCGCGTCACCGGCGAAGTGGTGTTCGCGGGCTACGGCATCACCGCCCCGGAGTATAGCTACGACGACTACGACGGCTTGGACGTGAAGGACAAGGTCGTGCTCGTGCTGCGCCGTGAGCCACAGGAAAAGGACAGCGCGAGTAAGTGGCAAGGCACCGCCACCACCAGCCATGCCTCCTTTGAGTCGAAAGTGGTGAATGCCAAGCAGCATGGAGCGCGCGCCCTGATCCTGATCAACAACACGGTCACCAATCCGTCCGAGGCGAATGACTTGCAGGGCTTCCGGCGGATGTCGGGCCCGGAGGACGCCGGCATTCCTTACATTCACCTCAAAGCGCCGCTGGCCGACGCCTGGTTCGCCCTGGCCGGCCGCCCGTTGAAGCAAATTGTCGAAGGCATCGACGCCGATCTGAAGCCGCGCTCTTTCGCCTTCCCGAACACGCTACGCATCGACCTGAACGCCGACGTCCAGCGCGTCATCCGTGACGCCCATAACGTGGTGGGTTATTGGCCGGGTGAGACCGACGAATACGTCATCGTCGGCGCACACTACGATCATTTGGGAATGGGCGAAGTCTTTTCGCTGGCCCCGTCCGAAGTAGGCAAGGTGCATTTCGGAGCCGACGATAATGCGTCGGGCACCTCCGGCGTGATTGAGATGGCTCGCTTGATCACCGCCCAGGGCAAGCGCAAACGCGGAGTCTTGTTCATGACGTTTTCCGGCGAAGAGCTGGGTCTGCTGGGCTCCAGTTACTATGCCAACCATCCGCTGCTGCCGAATGCGAAGGCCGTCGCGATGATCAATATGGACATGATCGGGCGGGCCAAGGAGGGCCGGCTGATCATTGGCGGCGCGGCCACCGGAACGTCGCTCAAAGAGCTACTGGAAGGCTTGATCGCCAAGCACGGCGACCTCAAAGTGGACCTCACCGAGCCATCGGGTATTGGCGGCAGCGACCACAGTTCGTTTACCGGCAAACAGATACCCGCGCTCTTCTTTTTTAGCGGACTGCATGCCGACTATCACAAACCTTCCGACACCTGGGACCGGATCGATGTTCCGAATGCTCAACGCGTGCTGGCCCTGGTAGCCGATACGCTCGTCAGCCTCACCGACGCGCCCGAGCGCCCCACTTTCGCCAACGTCGCCCCGCCGAGTGGGCCGCAGATTAGCGGTTCCGGAGGGGGGAGCGGTTACGGGCCGTACTTTGGCTCGATTCCTGATATGGCCGGAAAGGACCAGGGGGTGAAGTTCGCCGATATTCGCCCCGGGTCTCCCGCCGCCAAAGCCGGGCTGCTGCCGGGCGACATCATGGTCGACTTCGATGGCAAGAAAATCGACAACCTCTACGATTACACTTACGTCTTGCGGCAGAAGAAACCGGGCGATGCCGTAATTGTGAAATTCTTGAGAAACGGGCACGCCCAGCAAACCACTGTTACCCTAGAACAAAGAAAGTGAACCTATGGTTAATGTTTGTTCCCAGGCGCGACGATAACCATCTAGAGCCCAAGGCATGATCGCAATGACCCCGAAGTCCGAAACAGCAACTTGGCGGCTTCCGCCGCTGATCCTACATCCGTTTGCCGAGACTTCCGGTCCCGACAAGCTAGTCGAGAGTTCCCGCGCCAGCTTGATGCTGCAGGGTTTGCTGCCGCAAGGCGAGTTGAGTCGCGATGACCTGGATCGGCGCCTGCTGGATGGCCGCTATTGCGAAATCCGCATGCTTTTCTACGTGGGCAAGGACTTGCTGCGTTGGATTGAGCAGTGTCAGGAGATGGTGAGCCGCGAAGAGACTCTGAAACGGGCTGGCTTTTGTTACCAAAGCTTCGCCGCGCTGATTGTCGAGGAGCCACCCAAACCGGTCCGGGAGAAGCTCAAGAAATGGGGCGTGGCCGACTATAAGTCGATCTTCTCCCGCGCGCTTGGCTTGAATGCGGTCTTCGTCGAGGTCCCGGAACGTCTCGAACTCACCGACGAGTTCATTCGTCACTACTACCGCTATGCCGACCAGTTGTTCGCCTGCCGGCAGCTGATGTGGAGCTTTGGGGATGTTCGCCCCGCCCAGTTCGACTTCGACCTTTACGCTTCCGGCGAATATTCGCGCATGCTGGAACGGCAATGGCAAGATGGCGAACCGCACGACAATTCTGATTAGTACTCCCTAGGCTTGACGCCAACCGCCCCAATGTGATTCTCTAAGAAGCACTTGGTTGGGAGTTGTGTTGGGCAACAAGATCTTTTACCGTATCCTCCGCCTGATGGTGTGCGCAGGCCTCACCTTGAGTGCCGTGGCGCAGACGGTGGAGTCCATTCCATTCCGCGCCCTGCTTCAAGCGAACAATCGTGTTCCGCAGAATTCTCTTCCCGCCAGCGGTGCCGTCACCATTTGGGTTCGTGTGGTGCGCAACTCCGCCGGTGCGACGATTAGCGCGTCAGTGGACCTTAGCGTCCAATATTCCATCCGGTTCGCACACGGAATTCGAGGGCTCAAGGTATATCGAGGCTTGGCTACCGGGGCGGAATGGGTACTGGACACGAAACTGGTGCCGCGCGAGGTGCTTTCCGGAGGCAATTGGTACTTCGAGTTGAGGGCGTTGCCGTTGCTGCCCGCGCAAGCCGATCGCCTGCTGGCCAGCGCAGGGTCTTTCACCTTATCTCTAGAAACGGCTGAGGCTGGGCAACTCGAAGCAAGGACAGATGCGGCACTCGAAGGTCCTTTGATGGCGGCCGATCAAGCCGTTCTGCTTACCAAGCTCGAGCCCGAGAGTTCTGGGGCGGTGGGCATGGCGGCAACCGGAATCGGCGCAGTCCACTTGATCGCGACTCGGGATCGCCGGGGCCAGTTGACGTCGGCGGAAATCCTGCTGGACATCGACACGGACGGACTGCCGGGCGGTAGCTTCATCAACAGCCTTCAACTGCTCTTCGATGGAGGCACTGCCATCCTGGTGGATCGCAGCAGCCAGTTTTTTGCCGCCCCTTTTCCGATCCAGCCGGACGATGCCGGCCGGATCCGCTATCGCCTCGAAGTTGCGGTGGCCCAAGCTTCCGCCAACCTCATAACGGCCCTTCTACGGGCACCCACGACGGTATCTCTGCGCGTGAATACTCGGGATGCTGGCGGCTTACTGGGACGCTTGCATGGCACGGATCGAGCGCAGTTCTTTGTGCCGTCAGCCGCCAACGCGGCATCTGACGTTTTCAGCCTCAACGTGCACAGCTTACGGGACCAAACGGGTAGAGCGATCGCCGCGCTCGCGATCTACGATGCGGGGCGAGCGCTGGACTCCATCGTGGTGACGGGAGTCGACGGGGCCCGCTTATTCAAGAGCCCGGCGCAATTGGGCTTCCCGCCTTACAACACGGTCAATCTGCGCACTGCGGCGGAGTTGGCCACTCTGAATGCGCTGCTGACGGCGCCGGAGACTTTTAGCGTGGCCTTCAATTCGATGAGTGCGATGCGCTTGGCCGCCAGCAGTCCGGCGCCGGTCGCTCAGTCGGTCATCAGCGGCATTTGGGATCCGCAGTATCGCGCTGTCGCGCCGGGAGGTCTGTTCACCGTCTTTGGCCGCAACCTCACTAACGTAGGCGGCAATCTAGCGGGTTTGGTCGGCAACCGAATTCCCACGGCGCTGAACGGCACTTCGGTGCTGATGGCTGGGCGCCTGGTGCCCATTATCGACGTCCGCCCCGACCACGTGATCGCACAAGTCCCCGCGGACATGCCTATCGGTTTGCAGACAGTGGTGGTCCGGACGACCAAAGGCGACAGCGCCACCATTCAAGCGGTCGTGATGGCCACGGCCCCCGCCGTCTTTTTCAGTTCCACGACGCGCGAAGGTCCCATCGCCGCAGTCTACAAAAATAACGGCACCGAGGTTTCCATGGAGAATCCGGCTCGTCCGAATGACGTGCTTCTCTTCTTCTCCACGGGTTTTGGCCCACGCTCGACACCGGCCGCGGTAGCGGGGATCACGGCACCGGAAAGCCCGCTGACGCGCAGCCCGAATCCGACGGTGCTGATTGGCGGCCGGCCGGCGGCGGTGCTCTATTCGGTGCTGGCCCCCGGATTGGTGGGCATCGTGCAGACGGCCGTCCGCATGCCGCAATCAGCGGGCTCCGGCAACATCCCGCTGGTGGTAAGCGTGGGCGACGTTCGGGCCAACGCGGTCATCCTGTTCGCCGCACTACGCTGAAGGCCGCTATTTTGTAGGAACCGCTTACTCACGCATGCATTGTTTTTGACATCCCCTCCCTAACGGTCGGGGTTCGTTATCAGCCATCGCCATGCCACGCGGGTCCCCGCAAGGCCCGCTGCAATTGCTTGACATCAGTCGAGCACCACCAGCTTCCAACTGCCG
The DNA here is from genome assembly GCA_043776185.1 of Bryobacteraceae bacterium. GTDB lineage: Bacteria > Acidobacteriota > Terriglobia > Bryobacterales > Bryobacteraceae > JALHNI01. Next base: position 5,144 of record JAYVRS010000150.1, read on the forward strand.
TCTTTCAAGGCAAATTGAGCACGGGGGGAGACGGGTGAGCGTACGCTCTGGCTGGCCACATAGCCTTCCTTGCCGGCCGCCGTCTTGATCTTCACCCAATCGAAGACGCCGGCCGCAGGAGCGCCGAGACGCTGCACCACCTCGAAGGACGCGGTCGCCACCACCGCCGCATCGCGCGACGCGGTCTCGCGCACGGGCACCACATCGCGAATCACGACCAGGTATCCCCTGGGGTCCAGTTCGCGCGGAAACTTCCAGGCGTAGTAGGGCGATACGAAGATCTTGGGATGCATTTGCTCGAAGCCGATATCGAGGATCTCTGTAAGCACGGTCCACACGGCACCTTCGGCGGTCTCCGGATGCCAACGCCGTGTGAACACCGCCCAGCCCTCGTCCTTCTGGCCCGGACCGGCAATTATGTCCTTATCCACCAGCTTGCGCAGTTCCTTAGCGTCCCGTTTGGTAACCGCCCGCTCCAGCTTCACCGTGTAGCGCCGAAAGTCGTCGGAGCGTTGGCGATCGTCGATGGGATATAGCCGTACCGGACCATCCACGGCCAACATCGCTAACATGATCGCCAGAACCAGCATGCTCGGAAGTTTACCAGACGAAGCTGCTACACTGATGAAGTACCTACAGCCGAGGGGTGGTGAGTTTTAATTGGCAGAAGTTAATCTGCAAGATGGCGAAACATTAGAGAGCGCATTGCGCCGCTTTAAGCGCAAAGTACAGCAAGAAGACATCATTAAGGAGATCAAGAAGCACTCCTACTACCTGAAGCCCGGCGAAAAAAAGCGGGTGAAGCAGGCTCTTGCTCGAAAGCGTAACCGCAAAAAGAATCGTCAGAAGGACGCCGAATAGGCTCCCTGATTCGATCCAACCAGAAAAGGCGTCCCTAACCCCGGGACGCCTTTTCTGTTGCGTTATGGTGATAACGTTTCCAAGCCAGAAACCCAATCAACGTCTTGCCATCGTTCATTTTGCCGCTGCCAATCAATTCGTCAATTTCGCTCCACGGGAACCAGCGCGTCTCAATACGCTCATCTTCCATCCACTCGCTCTCGCCTTGCACCAGTTCGGTAGCCAGGTACAGGTTCATCTTTTCTTCCAGAAAGCCTGGGCTCGGCCAATAGGATGCCAGCAGTCGCCACTTCTTCGCCCGCAGACCGGTCTCTTCGCGCAGTTCGCGCTTGGCGGCACCCATCGGTGTTTCGCCCTCATCGATTTTGCCCGCCGGTAACTCCCACAGTTTGCGCTTGGCGGGCAGCCGGTATTGGCTCACCAGCAGGATACGCTCCTGGTGGTCTACAGGCATCACCACGGCTGAGCCATTGTGGCGCACGATGTTGCGCCGGATCTCGAATCCGTCCGAGTCCTCGGCCACATCCTCGGTCACCCGAAACAGGCCGTTCTTTAACTTCTCCACGGAGGAAATGATCTTCATTGGGGCTATTATCTCAAGCCGGGCGGCTAATCAGCAGGGGACCCACGGGTGGCGCGATGGCAAAGCTCGCCGGAGTCCAGGGGCCACTGCAATCCAGCAGTAGTTTGCCGTTCCGGCACTCGCCGGAGAGCTTACCGGCCTCGTTCAGAAACTTCAACCGTTGGTCACGCTTCACCAGCAGTGACCACGACGCCAAGCGCTTGCGCGGATTCCAGGCCGCCACGCGGCGGTCCATGATTCCGTCGGCCCACTGGCACAAACGTCCGCGCATCTCGTTGACGCCATCCATCTTCGCCCGCCGCCCATCCCGCTCCACATCCACCCAATACTCCTGGCGGTCGCGCAGCATGTCGAGTTGCGCCTCTAGGGTGTCCACGTGCGTTTCGAGGTATTGGGTTACCTGCTCTCCGGACTCGAGCACCGTGCAGAAGGCGGCGGGCACCACGGTGGTCTGCCTCAACACGGTGCTGAGTACCCGCTCATGCGCGGGCGAGCGCTGCTCCACCCACAAACGGTCCATCACGCGCTGCGGTGTGCGTTCCGGATCGTATTCCTCGTCGGGCACCCGGCTCACGATCGCCGCCAGACCGGCTGCACAGATCACATAAGGGGGAAATACGGGAAAAACGCTCTCCACCGGTAAAAGTGGGAGCTGCGCGCTGCCAGTGATGCAGTACAGATAGGTCAAACTGAGCCCGATACCTCCACTCCGTTTATTCGGAGGAATGGGCTAAGCTCTTTACCCTATTCAGCGGTCTGGAGAACTTCGGACGGGGACGGCACACCGCGCCGGGCGAACCGAATCTTGCCCGACTTGCCGATCAAGTACACCGTACGCTTGACGATTAACCCGTGGGAAGCAAACAACTTCGCTACTCGTTGACCTGGATCCATCAACAGCGGATACGGCAGGTGAAACTTGGCTCGAAACGCGACATGGCTCTCGGCCGAGCCCGGATTGACGCCAAACACCGCCGTGTTCTTGGCTGTCGCTAATGACCACGACTCGCGAAATTCGCACAGCTGCTTCGTACACAATGAGGTATCATCGCGCGGGTAAAACACCAACACGACGTTCTGCTTGTGGCGGTAATCCGACAGGCGAACGGCGATACCCTGGTCGTTCACCAGACGGAAGTCCGGCGCCTCGGTGCCCACAGACAATGGATCGGAAAACAGCCAGTCGAGCATGCTCTCTTGATGCTAGCTCACGAACGCCAGCACCTTTTTCCTCACGCGCTCCGCTTGCCGCGCGTCGGGCGTCACTACGAGCACCGTGTCGTCGCCCGCCACCGTGCCCACCACCTCCGCCCAGCCTTGCTCGTCGATGGCCCGCGCCATTTGTCCGGCATGGGCGGCGGGCGTCTTCAGCACCAGCAGGTTCTGCGCCACGCGCGCATCGAGCAACATGCTACCTTTGCCCTGCAGCAAGGGAGCCTTCAAGAGCTGAT
>JAYVRS010000151.1:0-2449 GCA_043776185.1 Bryobacteraceae bacterium
GTCCTGGCCGGCCAACAACCTTATGAGCCGCCGCTCACCGTGCCACGGGACTTACGCTTCCTTACCTCAGTCAACATCCGGGGACTCTTCGAATTTCCGCGTGACATGCAACCGGTGGCCGCGGAACCCAACCGTCTAAATGACCAAGTCTTAGTCCGTTACTACGAAGCGGAATGGCGAAATATCTCCCGATGAAGCGGCGACATTTGTTCCCGGCTTTGATTGGACTTACCGCCAAGTCAGAGAGTAACATCCGTGGCGGCTTCGTCTACGAGAGCGAAAATCCGGGCCACCAAATTCGAGACCGTGCCACTTACCGTCCGGCGGCGGGCACCCGGCGCCCGAAGGTCGTCATCATTGGCGGCGGTATGGCTGGGTTATCCGCCGGTTGGTGGCTGCGCAGGCAGGGCTTCCATGACTTTCTGATTTTGGAGGGCGAATCGGAGATTGGCGGCAACGCCCGCTGGGGCCAGAACGAGATTTGCGCTTACCCCTGGGCCTCTCACTACGTGCCCGCGCCGAGCCCAGAGTCGGTCCTGGTGCGCGAGCTATTTACCGAGTTCGGACTCATCGACGCGGCCGGTAACCTTGACGAGCGGTGGCTCTGCCATTCGCCGCAGGAGCGCCTGTTTCTGCACGGGCGCTGGCAATGGGGGCTTGACCCGGAGGCCGGCTCCACCAAACTCGACCGCGAGGATCGGCGCATCTTTCGCGAGCGGATTCAGGAACTGGCGGCCACCGGCCAATTCAAGTTGCCGATGGCTTTCGGTCGCGCTCCGGACCAGTCGCTCGACCAGCTCTCGATGCGGGATTGGCTGGCCACACAGAAGCTCGCCTCGCCCTACCTGGCCTGGGAAGTGGACTATGGCTGTCGCGACGACTATGGCGCTTCCTCCGGCGAAACCTCGGCCTGGGCCGGCCTGCACTACCACGCGGCCCGGCAGCATACGGCCAAAGGCCCGTTCACCTGGCCCGAAGGCAATGGCTGGATTGCCCGGCGTTTAGCCGAACAACTGAAGTCGCAGATCGTCACCGGTGTTTGGGCCCGGCGCATCGAACGTGTTGGCACGCAATGGCACCTGCGGACCACCGGCTTCAATGTCGAAGCCGAAGCCGTAATCTACGCCGCACCCTCGTTTGTCTTGCCTTACCTAATGGAGGGCCTCCCCAAACTAGGCTTCGCGTATTCGCCCTGGCTCACCGCCAATTTGGTGATCGAGCAGCCGATGGAGACCGCTTGGGACAACGTGATCTACGGTTCGCCGTCTTTGGGTTACGTGGATGCCACGCATCAGACGCTGGCATCCCGCCTCAATCGCGCCGTGTGGACTTACTATCTGCCGATGACCGGCGACCCGCTCACCCAGCGCCGCCGCTTGCAGGCGCGGGACTGGAATTATTGGAAAGAATTTATATTGCATGACATCGAGCGGGCCCATCCGGGTCTACGGAAGGTTGTGTCCAGGATCGATATCTTCCGCCAAGGCCATGCCATGCGCCGCCCCAGTCCTGGCTTTCTCGCGAGCAACCAAGCCTGGATAAAGGCCACCGAAAGGCCGCGCTTCCGCGTCGCTAACTCCGACGTCTCCGGTTTGCCGCTTTTTGAAGAGGCGCAATACCGGGGCGTCGAAGCGGCTAGATTGACCATGTCCGCGCTGGGCATTATAAAAATTGTGGATCGGCCTTGATAAAATTTTGTGGGCGCAATTTTCAGCGAAATTCCCTAGACTCGCAAGCAGTAGCTGCTTACGTTTTCATGTCCAGCGCACTCGCCCATCGCATCGTCACCGCTCGTGAGGAGCCGGAATTAGATTTCCTCATTCGCCGCCTAGCGCGGCGGTTGCGGATGGCCATGCCCGTTATCTGCGTCACCCAGTGGCAGCAGCCGCGCATCTCGCGCCGCTGCCGACCCAATGAGCCCTCCCACCTGATCGTTTCCGAATCGGTCTTCCGGGAATGGGAAGGCGACGAAATTGAGAGTCGTCTCGCCAAGGCGATGTCAAAAATTGCGGCCCAGCGCCGATTTCGCTTGGTGCCTTCCCGCCTATAGTCATTTGGTGATAATCTTTGGTCAGCTAAGATGCGGTCTCTCCTTACATTTTTCTTCGCATTCGCGCTCGCTGCTCAGGCTCAGCCGGACGGCACGGAAGCTCGAGCCATCCTCGCCACCTGCCTGGGTTGCCACAGTTCGAAGACTGCCATGAGCGGTCTCTCCCTCGACTCGCGCGAAGGCATCCTCAAAGGCGGCAAACACGGGCCCGCGGTGAAGCCCGGCGAGGGCAGTCTGCTGCTCGAAGTCGTTCGCCACTCCGGGGCCATCAAGATGCCACCGGGCGGCAAGTTGAAAGACGCCCAGATTGCGGTGCTCGAGAAGTGGGTAGCCGATGGCCTGCCGATGGCCGCCAAAGTCACCGCGGCACCCGTGCATTGGAGCTTCAAGCCGCCCCAG